>JAESST010000503.1 GCA_016763995.1 Flavobacteriales bacterium
TAATATTAATGTAAAAAGAAGCGCTCACGCAGAATTGGATAAAATAGCAATAGAAACCATCAATAAAATGCCAAACTGGGAGCCTGCTGAGAAAGAGGGTAAAAAGGTAAGTTCAATTATAACATTGCCTATTAAATTTTTACCTACTCCTCCTTCTCCTCCTACTCCACCTTCTGCACCAACTCCACCTAAACCGGTAAAGGCTCCTCAATCAGGATTCATTCCAACATTGGGTTTATTTCCTAATAACAAATGTTAGAACTATAATTTTAATTATTTCAGGAGACTGTCTGAAAAGTTAACACTGTTCATTACAAAAAGAGTGAAGCAATAGCTTCTTGATTCCTTCGTACTTCGTAATGACTCAAGAAACGACTTTTCAGACAGTCTCTTTCTTATTTCGTAACAATTATAAGATAGTTTAGAACAATCTCATTTTTAAATTGAGACTGTAATCTCTAAAAAAGCTATTTTTGAGGAAAATAGAATTATGAAGACGATCCAACTAATCCTTTTCTTTTCCTTGTTTATTAGCTTAACAAACTATTCTTCAGCTAGCAAGACAAATCAGATAAAAATTGAGAAAGCGAATCTAGAAGAAGATAAGAAAGCCCAATTTCCCGGTGGAAAAGAAAAAATGAACGAGTGGATTAAGGACAACTTAAGAACTCCTAAGGAAAACATACGCTATGGCATTGTAAGGATAGAATTTACAGTGAAGAAAAATGGAAGATGCACCAATTACACTATCAAAAAAGGACTAAACGAAGACATGGATTTCTCAGCAGTTGAATGCCTTCAAGGCATGCCAATTTGGGAACCTGCTATAAAAGATGGGAAGAAAGTAAATTCGATTGTTGTAATACCTGTTAAGTTTAGTGGGGAATAAATAAACTCTTCATACTAGAACCCTACTCCCCGATGAAGTCTGGCTTTCTTTTTTCTAAGAAGGCTGCAACACCTTCATGATAATCTTTGGTTTCACATGCTTGAATTTGTAAAGCAGATTCAACAGCTAATTGAGCATTCAAATCATTTGTTAGGGCAGCATTAAACGCAGCTTTTGTTAAGGCTAAACCTTTTGTTGGCATCTTTGCCATTCGTTCTGCCAAAGTCAAAACGTCGTTTTCGAAATTTTCTAGCGGAAATACTTTATAAATCATTCCCATTCGTTCCGCTTCTTCTGCTCCTATTTTATCGCCTAGCATAGCCAATGCAGAGGCTTTTTGAAAGCCTACTAAACGGGGTAGAAAAAATGTTCCACCACTATCTGGAATCAATCCAATTCCTGAAAAGGCTTGAATAAAGTTCACTTTTTCATGAGCTACTACTATGTCACAAGCCAATGCTATATTTGCTCCTGCTCCTGCGGCCACGCCGTTTACAGCTGCAATTATTGGCTTTGCAGTTGTTCTAATTTTCTTAATAATCGGCCCGTAATGTTCGTCTAAAATCTTGGTAAACCCAGGATTTTGAGCTGCATCTGTAACTTCCACTAAATCTTGTCCTGCACAAAAAGCCCTTCCTTCTCCTGTCAATACGATTACTCTCACCTCCTTGTCTTCATGGCATTGGTCTAAACAATTCTGAAGATTGAGCGCCATTTCTCTGTTAAAGCTATTGAATGACTTTGGTCGGTTCAATGTAATTCTGGCAATGCCATTTTCTTTTGTAAATAGGATAGAACTCATCTGAAGAGGAATTTTAGTAAAATTTAGTTACTCTGCAATGTTTAAAGCTTTCCTGTCTCTAAACATTGAAATTCGAAAATAAGAATTCATTCGTTAAAATCTTGTTCAGGAGAAAACTTCTTCTTTGAATTTTATTCGCTTTTTGCTGTACTTTTGAGATGTGAGTAAAAACAAAGACATATTTCATCAGCATCTTGCGCAAACAACTCCTTTTCCATTTGGAATAAAGGTCTCCCATGCCCAAGGAAGTTACATTTATGACACTCAAGGTAAAGCCTATCTAGATTTAATTTCGGGCATTGCCGTTAGCTCTTTAGGGCATGGACACCCCAGAATTAAAAAAGCTATAAACCAACAAACAGAGAAGCATTTGCATGTGATGGTGTATGGCGAATTTGAACAAGAAGCTCAGAACGAGCTCGCCAAAGAATTGCTCCAAATACTACCTGAATCGTTAAATTCCTTTTACTTCGTAAACTCGGGAACAGAAGCAATTGAAGCTGCAATGAAACTAGCCAAACGAGTAACTCATCGGCAAGAAATCATTGCTTTCAAAAAGGCTTATCATGGCAGTAGTCACGGTTCCTTGAGCTTAAGTTCTAACGAACTTAAAAAAGCTCCTTTTGAACCTTTGCTTCCTCAAATCAAACACATTGAACTAAATGTAATAGAGCAACTAGCTCAAATTACTGAGCATACGGCAGCTGTTATTTTAGAAACTATACAAGGTGATGCAGGTGTACGCTTTCCTGAATTAAATTATTTGAAGGCATTGCGAAAAAAATGTGATGAGACAGGAAGCATGCTCATTTTTGATGAGATTCAATGTGGTATGGGCAGAACCGGTAAAATGTGGGCATTCGAGCACTTTCAGGTTGTTCCAGATGCACTCGTTTCAGGAAAATCGTTAGGAGCAGGTCTACCTATTGGTTGTTTAATTGCTAAGCATGAAGCAATGCTTCAGTTCAGTGATAATCCAATGTTAGGCCACATCACAACCTTTGGTGGGCACCCCTTAGTGTGTGCAGCAGCAGCTGAAGGTTTAAAAATTATTAGAGAAGAGAACTTATTAGAAGGAATCGAAAGAAAGGCTGAGCTTTTTGCTGACTTACTTCAACACAAAGAAATTATTGAAGTAAGGCAGTTAGGTTTGATGCTAGCAATTGAGCTAAAAGATGAAGAAAAAGTACAGCAAATTGTATTAAATGGTCTAGAAAGCGGAATTCTTCTTTTCTGGTTTCTTTCTACTCCAAATGCTTTTCGTCTATCTCCGCCACTCAATATCTCCGAAGAAGACATTAGAATAGGCTGCTCTAAAATTGTCGCCTTGCTGAATGAACTATAAGATTAGGCTTCTTTAACATTTAAAATTCAAGGAAAACACATAGCTTAGCATTTCAACAAAAAAAATTATGAAAAAATTATCAAGCATTATATTAGGATTCCTAATAATAGGAACCATGAGCTCTTTTGCTCAAGAGAAGAAAAAAAGCCCCGCTGTAGAAATAGGTGGAAAAATTGGGAAATCAGAAATTACTATCAATTACAGTAGTCCTTCTGTTAGAGACAGAGAAGTTTATGGAGGACTAGAGCCTTGGGGAAAGGTCTGGAGAGCCGGCGCAAATGAAGCGACTACTATCGAATTTAGTACCGACGTGACGATTAATGGTAAAGAATTAGCAAAAGGGAAATATGCTTTTTTCGTAACTCCAATGGAGTCCGGCGCATGGTCATTAATCTTCAATACGGTATCGAAGCAATGGGGAGCTTATAAGTATGACAAATCTAAAGATGCACTAGTTGTTGAGGCTAAACCTTCTAAAATAGATCATACTGAAGCATTAACATATACAATTAAAGGGAATACAATATCCCTTGACTGGGCAACTACAAGAGTTTCATTTGAAGTGAAATAAACTAAAGCCCAACATAAAAAAGAGAGGTCTTTTGTGTATTTGAATTTATTTCAAATCCATCAAAAGACCTTTTTTGTTTTCACTATATTTGGAGCTGTTTTCACTATATTTGGAGCTCAAGAACAGCTACCACCAAAACGCTTATTCCCATGCCAAAATTGCTTAAAAACCTAAAACATTCAAAGGCAAATAACTTTTTCCTTTTAGCAGGGCCTTGTGCTATAGAAGGAGAAAAAATGGCTTTTGATATAGCGGAACGAATTCATGATATCACCAATCGATTAGAGATCCCTTGGATTTTCAAAGGCTCCTATAGGAAAGCAAATCGATCTCGTTTAGATTCCTTTACAGGAATTGGCGACGAGAAAGCACTTCGAATTCTAAAAGCGGTTGGACAAAAGTATGACGTTCCTGTAGTTAGCGATATTCATTCTGCGCAAGAAGCTATTTTGGCAGCACACTATGTAGATATCTTGCAAATACCCGCCTTTTTATGCAGACAAACCGACATATTGGTAGCTGCAGCAAAAACAGGAAAAACAATTAACATCAAAAAGGGGCAATTCCTTGCTCCTGAATCCATGCAGTTTGCTGTGAACAAGGTAAAAGAATCTGGGAATAATAAGGTATGGTTAACAGATCGGGGAACCATGTTTGGTTACCAGGACATGGTAGTAGATTTTAGAGGAATCCCAAAAATGGAGGAGTTTGCTCCAACCATTATGGATATCACTCATTCCTTACAACAACCTAATCAAAGTTCAGGAGTTACTGGTGGACAACCTGAAATGATTGAAACTATTGGAAAAGCTGCTATTGCTGCAGGTGCTGATGGAATTTTTATTGAAACTCATTACGACCCTTCTGTCGCAAAATCAGATGGTGCCAATATGCTACATTTAGATCGTTTAGAAGAATTACTGACTAAGCTTGTAAGAGTAAGAAAGGCCGTAATTTAAATTATTTAGCCCAACAAGTCATTGATCTTTTTCATTAACTGCTTGGTTTCCTTATCCGATAAACGAAGTCCAAATGGAATTACTTTTCCATTTACAGTAAAAGAAAGGCGTTCTCCACCAATCACCCAATAAGAGGCTGAGAATGTTTTCACAAAAGTATTGGTCTGATCGTCAGATAAACGTACCATATTTACTAAATCTTTTCGGTATGGCTTTAAAAAACCTCTATTGTTGAAGGTTCTTCCGTAGTGAACATTGTTATCGGTAATTAGCAACTGCTCCTCCCCTCGTCTTCTCCACTTAAAAGCTTTAATGACCATAAATTCGAAATACCCCCAGAATGCCAAATAAACATAAATGAAGGTATGTAATTCTTTGTTCGCCACAACAAATAGCTGAGAACCAATCGCTGCACCACAAAAAGTCCAAAACAATAACCAAACAGTTAAATTCTTTTGTTTGCTTTCTTCTTTAAAAGCCTTAATTTTAATCAATAATCCCTCTTCTTTCTTCTCCTCAGTTATCCTTTTCTCCATTTTCAATATTTTAAACAAAGTTACTGTTTGATGAGCAAATATATGATGGTATGGATTTTGTAATTCGACAGAGAATCATTAATTATACGTTATAAAATAGAACCATGAGAAAAATCAGTTTACTTACTCTATTGTTCCTTTCTATTCAAGTTCTTATGGCACAGCCGGAAGATAAGAAGATAGGAAAAATCACCTTTTTAATGGTCGACGGAAAGTACGAAGATGCTGCTTTTAAAGCGATGAAATTAAAAGATGATTCCGAATACAGAAAGAATGCTTGGGTATATTTTTACCTCTCTCAATCTTTTTTCGAGATTGCAGGAAAAGCTGAGCTTTCCGAAAAATATCCTAAAGCTTTTAAAGAATCTTTAAAAGCAGCGGCTAAGCTTACAAAGTATAAAAACAAACCAGCAGAGAACATAAAAGTTTGGAACGAGGCTCAGGAATATTTTTCAATATTACAAGACAGCTCTATGAGAACAGCTCAAATCTATTATGATACAGAAAACTATCGAAAAGCTGCATATTATATGGCTAAAACAGTAAAATTTGTGCCAGATGATTATGCCGTTTGGTTGATGAAAGGGATTTATGAGATAAAATCTAGAAATGTTGGTGAAGGTGTAAAAAGTATCCTCCATGCTATGGACAGTCTTAATATGTCCTATGTCCCGTATAATGTTTCAGTAGAAACTTTAGTTGAAGCTCTAGATGCTTATGCATTGATAATTAAGAGCGGCGAGTACGATCAGTATTTTAAGGCCTATAAGTTTAATCCAACTGAAGAAGATGTTCAAGAAGCACTTGCCTTAAAAGAAGAGTTTAAGAAATACTTAGATGGTGAAGAAGAAAATGTAGAAGAGCGTAAGAAAGAATCTGAAATCATTTATAAAACGTTTAGAAGCGACGATACAGAAGATGAAGAATAACATCATCCAACAGGTTATCTCTAAAGCCAAGTTTCTATTCCTTTTTTTTATTCTTCTAGCCAATACAGCAGATGCTCATAAGTTTTATATGAGCATTACTGATATGCAGTATAATTCAAAAACTAAATCTTTACAAGTTGTCATTAAGCTTTTTGTGGATGATATAGAATCGGTATTAGAAAAGGAAAACAATGTTCGAATTTTCTTTGGAACAGATAAAGAACATCAGGATGCCGACAAATTATTACAATCCTATCTGAATTCACATTTTATTATTGAACAATCCAGAGGCTCACTATCTTCTAAATTCGTTGGAAAAGAAGTAGATAAAGATTATTTATGGGTTTATCTCGAATTTGAAAAATTTAAGGTAAAAGACGAATCAACCATTAGTAATTCGCTATTAATCAGATATTTTAGCGAACAAACCAATAAGGTTAATTACCAAAATGGAGCTCAGTTAAAGAGCTTTACCCTTCACAAGAACAGCATTGCTCAAGAATTCTAGAGCTTCATTATATTTGCATCCTTTAAATTTTATCCCAGATACATGAGAAAAATTGCATCCCTCGCATTATGCACCCTTAGCCTTTTAGCTTATTCCCAAGAAAATGTTAATCAAACTGCATTTAGGCAATTAAAGCAAGAGTTGGCAACTCCAAACTCTTATCGAACTGCTGCTGGTTTCCCAGGTCATGAATATTATCAGCAAAAGGCTGATTATATCATGAATATTGAGTTAGATGATGAAAAGCAGCGTATCTATGGTGAAGAAACCATTACTTATACGAACTTCTCTCCTGATGCTTTACCTTACCTATGGGTTCAATTGGATCAAAATGTAAGAGCAAAAGATTCTGATACTAAAAAGGTTTCAACTTCTAGTATTGGAGACGACATCTCTTTTAGCAACCTTAAAAAGTTAATGAATGATTTTGATGGTGGTTTTAAATTGGACTATGTGCAAAACGAAAATGGAGAGCCATTAGCACACACGATTAACAAGACCATGATGCGAATTGATTTAGATGAGCCCTTAGCTCCAAACAAATCATTCAGTTTTAAAATTAAATGGTGGTACAACCTCAACGATAGAATGCAAATTGGTGGACGTTCAGGCTACGAGTATTTTGAAGATGAAGACAATTACTTATACACCATCGCTCAGTTTTTTCCAAGAATGGCGGTTTATAACGATGTTGAAGGATGGCAAAACAAGCAATTTTTAGGAAGAGGAGAATTTGCCTTAGCTTTTGGGGATTATAAGGTTAGCATTACCGTTCCGGAAGATCATACCATTGCTTCTACTGGTGTATTACAAAATCCTGACGAAGTATTGACAGAGAAACAAAAGGAAAGCTTAGAAAAAGCTAAGACAGCGAGCCAGCCTGTCTTAATTATTACACAAAGCGAAGCCGAAAAAATCGAAAAAAAGAAAGCCAAAGGGAAGAAAACATGGATTTATCATGCAAAGAACGTAAGAGATTTTGGGTTCGCTTCTTCTCGTAAGTTCATCTGGGATGCCATAGGCGTTAAGTTTGGAGATCGTACTGTAATGGCCATGAGTTACTACCCCAAAGAAGGAAATCCATTATGGGAAGAGTACTCAACAAAAGCTGTAGCGCATACCTTAAGAACTTATTCGAATACCACATTTGATTACCCTTACCCGGTTGCTATTTCAGTGAACTCAAAAAGCATAGGAATGGAATATCCAATGATTTGCTTTAACTACGGAAGACCAGAAGAGGATGGCACTTATACCGCCAGACATAAATACGGAGTTATCTCTGTAATTATTCACGAAGTGGGGCACAACTACTTTCCAATGATTGTTAATTCTGATGAGCGTCAGTGGACTTGGATGGACGAAGGCTTAAACACTTTTTGTCAATACTTATCTGAAATGGAATGGGACATTGATTACCCATCAAGAAGAGGCCCTGCTTATAAGATTGTAGATTATATGAAAGGAGATAAGAGCAACATCACTCCAATCATGACCAACTCAGAGTCTATTTTCCAATTTGGTAACAATGCCTACGGGAAACCTGCAACAGCCTTAAACATTTTAAGAGAAACGATTATGGGCAGAGAGCTTTTTGATTTTGCCTTTAAAAAATATTCTCAAACTTGGATGTTTAAACACCCTACCCCTGCAGATTTCTTTAGAATTATGGAAGATGCTTCAGGAACCGATTTGGATTGGTTCTGGAGAGGATGGTTTTTCTCTACAAATCATGTTGACATTGCCTTAACTGATGTAAAATGGATGCAAATCAGTGATAAAAATCCAAACAAGCAATTTGCCTTTAATAAAAAAATAGAGAACAGCAGAGAAGATTTCGAAGGGGATTTGAAAAACAAAAGCAATCGAAAAAATACGCTTGTAGAATTGGACCCTAGTACCAACGATTTTTACAATGACTATGATAAACACAAAGTAACGAGTGTAGATCGAGAAGAGTACAAAGCATATTTGAGTGAGCTAAGTGATGAAGAAAAAAAGGAATTGACTTCTAAAAAGAACTTTTATGAGTTGAACTTCTCTTTAATCGGTGGTTTGGTTTCTCCAATTATTCTAGAATTTACATTTACCGATGAAACGACTCAAAAAGAATACATTCCAGCTGAAATTTGGAAAATGAACAATACAACAGCTTCTAAAGTTTATTGGTTTAACAAAGAACTAAAATCAATTAACCTAGATCCAAACTTAGAAACAGCCGATGTAGATCGTTCCAACAACTACTGGCCTGAAAGAATGGTTCCTTCTAGATTCGAGCTATTTAACAAAGAGACCAAGAAAAAAGAAGAGGAGATGACGAAAGATGAAAATCTAATGCAAAGAGCTAAGAGAGCTAAATAATCTTTTCTAATACACTATTCAATCCCCATTCTTTAGCTAAAGAATGGGGATTTTTTTGCGCTAATAATTCATTTCCTACTTTACGCCGCTTCTAACTAATAGTAGCTCATTTTAGATTACATTTCTGAAAATGACAGAAGCACTTAAAGAGGTAATGCTAGAGTTAAAGGATTATGCTGGACCGGGATAACTTTCTGAGATTAAAAAGGAAAATCTCACGAAATTTGAAAAGTAGAAGAAAAGATAAAACCTGAACTCGATTATTATTTAGAAATTTAACTTTTCAGAAGCAATAATATACAAGGCATATTTTTAGAGAGATAGCAGGCTATATTCTAAAGATTCAACGCAGTAGATTGCTATTTAGCTACGTTATGAACTCTTAAGAAGAACCGAGCTCAGGTTAAAAGGATACTAAAAGAGACTGACTGATGGATTGTTGATTCATCAGTTAGTCTTTTTGTTTATTTTATTCAAATTGCACTTCTGAATAAGGTATCAATAGTACAAAGCAAATGAACTTTTTTATGTTTTCTAGATGGTTCATTCTCTCTGTTTATACCCAAAAAAATCGTTCATAGTAAATAAATTGTAGCTCACTTGGATTACTATATACCGTAGAGTATATTTGCACTGTGATAAGATCGGAGAAAACCAGAAATTTTATAATTGAAAAAACTGCTGCTATTTTTAACAAGAAAGGATATACTGGCACTTACCTATCAGATCTGACTGAGGCTACAGGCCTAAGCAAAGGAAGTATTTACGGAAACTTTAAAGACAAAAACGAAGTTGCTGTTGAAGCTTTTAAATGCAATTATCAGCGACAAGCAGGAGATGTTTATTCCAAAATGGAGCAAATAGAACGCTCTGATGAAAAACTGCTTAGCTTATTGAATCATTTTAAAACAGAATACATTCCGATTTTCAAAAATGGAGGCTGTGCCATTCTAAACACTGCAATAGATGCTGATGATGGCAACGAGTCTCTAAAGTTAGAAGTAAATAATGCCTTGAAAAATTGGAGGAGCAAAACAGAAGAAATCTTAAAAGAGGGAATTCAAAAAGAAGAAATCAAAGAAATAGACGTCAGGCATTTTACAAATAAAATGATTGCCCTAATTGAAGGAAGCATTCTCTTGGCAAAGACATTAGACGAACCTCAAATATTATTACAAAATATAAGCAGCTTAGAATCTGACATTAAAAAATTAAGGAAGGAATAAAAAAAATTTACACAATAATATACCGTAAGGTATATATAATAAACAAAAAATGAAAAGAGTTGTAATAACAGGTTTAGGAGCCATTACTCCTATTGGAAAAGATGTAAAAACATATTGGAACAGCTTGCTAAATGGTATTTCTGGAGCCAACAAAATAACACGCTTCGATGCTAGTAAATTTAAAACTCAATTTGCCTGTGAGATTAAGGATTATCAAGCAACAGATTATTTCGACAGAAAAGAAGCTAGAAAGCTAGATCGCTTTAGTCAATACGGATTAATAGCAGCTGAAGAAGCAATCAAAGATGCTAAGTTGAACTTTTCGAAGCTGGACACAAATAGGATTGGAGTTATCTTTTCTAGTGGGATAGGAGGATTTGAAACCTTTGAAAAAGAAGTAATTAATTATGGAGAGAATAATTTTAATCCCAGATTCAATCCCTTTTTCATCACTAAAATTATACCCAATAGCTTAGCAGGAAGCATCTCTATTAAATATGGACTCAACGGCATAAATTATTGTCCGGTAACTGCATGCGCTTCATCTACTCAAAGCATTATTCAAGCTTTCAATTATATTAAATGGGGGAAAGCAGATATTTTTATTGCTGGAGGCTCTGAAGCACCTATAACAGAATCATCTATTGCTGGGTTTAATGCAATGAAGGCTATGTCTACCAATAATGATAATTATCTAACAGCTTCAAAGCCATTTGATGCTAATAGAGATGGTTTTGTTGTGGGTGAAGGAGCAGGCTCTTTAATTGTTGAAAGTTTGGACTCTGCCATAAAAAGGAATGCTAAGATATATGCAGAAATTGTTGGTGGCGGAGAAAGTTCAGATGCCTATCATATTGCAGGAACACACCCTGAAGGCTTAGGTGCATATTTGGCAATGAGACAAGCAATAGATGAAGCCGAAATAGCAGCCGATAAAGTCGATTATATTAATGCGCATGCTACCTCTACTGGAGTAGGTGATTTATCAGGAATAAAGGCCATTGAAAAACTCTTTTTCTCCACTATAAATTTAGTTCAAATTAGCGGAACAAAATCAATGACGGGGCATTTATTAGGAGGAACTGGTGCAATAGAAGCTATCGCAAGCTGTTTATCTGTTCAAACAAATTGGATTCCTCCAACGATAAACACAAAGGAAATTGACAAAAATATTCCCGCTGAACTTAATCTATCATTAGTTGAAAAATCGTCTAAAACAATTAATTATGCATTAAGCAATAGCTTTGGGTTTGGAGGCCACTGCGCTGCTATCGTGCTAAAAAAATTCCTCGATGATTAGCTTTCAATCAACACCTTTTATTAAACAGATAAACAGGAATAAGTTTTTATAAAACAAATACCTTTAGCACAATACTGTTTTTTGATCTAATTCATACCCAACGACTTTGTAATAAGATGAAATACCACTGGGAAATAAACACAACAAACAATGTTGCTTATGCAATATTGTTTGTTGTATTTGCACTATAAAATACGAATATTATCAATGCATAAGCAATAGATTAAGAACCTTATCTCGAGTTGCAGATAGATACTATCGAAAGTGTTTCGCCAATTTTGATATTTTTATTGGAATAACTGCCCCAATAATTGCTTTCTTAAGCTTTAGAAATGGCAAAATAAATAAGCCCTTACTAGTAGTGTGGAATATTGTTTCATTCCTTTTCTTGTTAAACATCTTTGTCAATGTAGTACTCTCCTCCCCTACTATTTTACAGCAATTTGCATTTGATCAGCCAAGCATTGCATTAATGATGTTTCCATTTATTCTTATTCCAACAATTCTAGTTCCAATTGTTGTTGTTTCGAATTTAGCTGCATTTGGAATTTTGTCTAGAAAGTAACTAGCCCCTTGTAAAAACTTAACTTTTGTTCAAATTCGAGCTTAAAGTTAAAATGAAATTGAGGAAGTAACTTTTGCGACAAGCTATGTTTATTTAAGATGATCGGATTTTCACTAGCTGTGTGATAGCAAACTAAAAATTTATTGCGATTACAGATATATCATCCGTCTGTTCATTCTCATCCCCCATCCATTCGCTCAATACCTCATCCATTTTTTTATACTGCTCTTGATGGTTTAGCGTGGCAATTTCTTTAAAAAGCAATTTTATAGGTCCAATCTTGAATTTTTTCATTTTTGGACCACCAAACTGATCGGGATAGCCATCAGAAAATAAATAAATTGTATCTCCCTTTTCTATCTGAATTGAAGTATCTGTAAACTTTTTTTCTGACCCGTTATACGAAAATCCCCCAACAGCATTTCTATCTCCATTTACCTGTACAAGTTCACCATTTCGAACAAGGTATAGAGGTCTAAGTGCTCCTGAATAAGTAAGTACTGTATTGTTGGAATTTAAAGACACAACACTTGCATCCATTCCATCTCTAATAGAGTCTTCCTTTTGCTGTCCTAAGGCTTGAACCAATTGAGAATTGAGGTATGTTAATATTTTACTAGGTAAAGTTACCTTGCCTTTGTTAATAATATCTCCCAAAATTGTAGTGCCAATCATTGACATAAAAGCTCCTGGTATACCATGCCCTGTACAATCAGACAAAACCAAAACCTTCTCAGAGTTTTGTGACGAAACCCAATAAAAATCGCCACTCACTATATCTCTTGGTTTATAGAACACCATAGTGTCTTTCCAAAAAGATTCGATGGATTCACGGTCAGGTATTACTGCATTTTGAATACGTTGAGCATAAACAATACTCTGTGTAATTTCTAAATTTTTAACTTCTAGTTCCTTTTTTTGCTCTCTTACTTCTCTTGTTCTTTTCTTAAGGTTATGGCTTAAATAGCTTTTGATCCGTTTATGATTTTTTTCTCGAATGTAAAAAGTAACAAATACAATTGTACCAGTTATTAATACACAAGCTAGTCTAAACCACCATGTTTCCCAGTATGGCGACAATATCTCAAATTGATATGAATTGGTATTCCATTCTTTGGCTCCACTTATCTTTGTTTGAAGAATAAAACGATAACTCCCTGCTTGTAATCTATTATATTTTACATTGCCTTTGTACGACTCATGGATATTCCAATCATTTTCTAGGCCTTCCATCTTATACCTACATTCAACTAAAGCTTGATAAGCTAACTGAATTCCCTTAAAATTAATACTTAGTATATAATCATCAAAAGCAAGCACAGTATCCTTCTTAGAATCAAGAGGCCGGTAATTTAATTCTATGGAATTAAAAATAGATTGAGGAGCTGTTGGTAGTTTTTCATAATCCTTAGTGGTTAATTGTACTAATCCTCTTTCCGTAATAACCCATAACAAGCCTGCTTGATCCAAAACCATATTATTCGCACTAAAAACCACTTTATCTAATAGATTGATAGATCCAAAATTTAAAAAACCTTGGTCTTTGGGCTTAACACTAATGCCTTCTCTATGTAACACCCAAGTCGTTCCACTAGAGTCTATGCCCATTCCGTAAATAAAATCAGATAAGAGACTTGAACTTCTATTGTAACGATGAGTAACCGTATCATCAAACACTAATATCCCTTTTCCAAAAGAGCCCAACAAAATGCTATTGTTCTGCCCCTGCTCTATTAAATTAGGATTTACCTCATTGAGAGCTTCATGCTTCCCTATTTCTAACTTCCCTAAATCAATATAAACCGGATTTGAGCCTTTAGGCAATAACATTAATTTCTGACTACTAGTATATTTAAACTGCTTTATAGCGTTATGGGGTAAACCTTGCTTTGTCGTATATTCCTTCCAACTTCCATCTTTTATATGATGTATGAAAAACCCAAAATCAGTTGCAATCCCAATTTTATTATCCCCTGCATTATCTATTTTATTAATGAAATTTAATTGCTCTAAAAACTTTTCATCTTCTCTTTTCCATTGCTCACTCTTTCGATCTTTTTTATAGACAGCACCATCTTCTGTTCCAAGCCATATGGTCTTATCTTCATCTTCATAAATGGTGCTAATTGAGTTCCCATCTAATTCTACTCTAGGATTTATTATATACCTGCCTGAATCGCTTTTTTCAATGTATTGAAGTCCTTTTGTTGTACCTACTAATAATTGCCCATCCTTTAGCTCAAAAATGCAACGATAAATTTTATCTTCTTCATTAAAATATCTTCTAATTCTTCCTGGATAGAGTTGTTGTACACCATGACCATAAGTCCCAATCCATAAATTACCACATTGATCGAAATAGAGTGACTGAATAAAATTATTTACCAATCCATTATCCACTGTGATGTGCTCCCAATAGTGGAGATTTCGATCAGAATTCAATTGAAAAACATACAAGCCATTTGTTTTTGTACCTAGCCAAAAGCTATGATTAGAGGCATTGTAAGCATAACTACTTACCGTTTCTGTTTTCCCAAAATCTTGTAAAGAAATAAGCTGGTTGCGATGATGATCATTTGTATTATAATGAATTGAACCGTTTTTTGACCCTGTCCAATATCCGCCAGTTGAGTCTAAATCGGAAAACCAAATTACAGGATCATTACCCGTATAAGGCGTACTCTTTAATTCATGAGGAAATTCCTTTGAAATTAGACGTAGACCTTCTGTAGTAGAAACAAGTATATCTCCATTCTTGTCAAAAGTGATATCAAAAACAACCTTATCTACTAGAGATTTAATTTTAAGAACCTCATTCCCTTTTATTACCGCTAAACCATCGCCCAATGTACCTAGCCATATATGATTTTCAGAATCAGGCTTAAGACATGAAATTCTAGTATCTCGGTAGAAGAGGCTATCTGATAGCCGGAAGGAATCTACAGAGCCCGTTACTAATTTTCCATCAAAACGACCTGCCCAAATTGTTCCATCTTTTGTTATACAATGGGTGTAGATAGAATTTAACTCTTGATCATCACTTAAGCCTTGAAAATTTTTACCATCAAATAAAAATAAACCGTCTCCTGCGGAAAAGATTATATTACCGAGAGAATCTTCTGAAATGGCGTAAATATATTGGTTAGATATATTGCTCTCATCATCATTAAATTGTCTAAAATCGAACTCCTGAGCAACAATACAGTCTACTCTAAAAAAAACAATAGATACTAGAAAAAAACAAAGCCTAGCTGAAAAAAAAATGCATCCTTTCATAGATCTATTTATGGTTACTTGAAACTATAATTTACATCTACTTTGTATTTATACTTAGGCACTCCTCCAATTGGATTTGAAAAAAATGGAATAGCCTTATTATATTTATTCGTAAAATATATAGTCATGTCATTATTAAATTTAGAAGAGCTAACAATTTGATAATCGTAAGAGGTGTTGTGTTCCTTCTCTACTACAGTTTGAGTATTCTCTGCCCAGGTTCCATCTCCTGAACCATTAAGGTTTCTGAATAATTTAGCTACAGAATATAGTCTAATAAAGCCATCATGATCATAATCAAAAGTATGTATTTTGATGGCTTCTAAATTACTTTTAACGTAAGGGTAAAAATGAGCTACGGACTGTTTTTCTCGTTTTAGGCAAAAAGTCATTTCATATGTAAATGCATTTCCTCCTTCAACTTTTACATTATTTGTTCCTGAACTACTTAAAAATAATCGATAAAGATTTCCATCATCCCCACTAAGTCCTTCTATTATTAATTTAAAAACATAAGCGTCCATTTCTTTATCAAACTCTCCTTCTTGAGGATTGATAGGACCAATAGTATACCATTTCCCATCGTATTCACTATCTTTTCCAAAAGTAACAGAAGAGAGCCTAATGCCACTTCTGAAATTACCAACAGGGTTAACTCCTCTAGCATCTTTATGCGAATAAGACTGCGGTCCTCCATATAAAGAAAATGAGCATTTCGTATCAAATACACTATTATTTATTTGATCTATTGCCCCACCAACATCAGGATCAAATATTCTAATATAGATGGGTGCTGAGTTTTCCCTTGAAACAGAAAAAAAATAGATTTGGATTTTGTCATCATCTCCCCAATTTATGTCTGCATTTTTACCAAAACTTACCAAATAGTCAATATTCTCTTCTTTAGAAGGAATCATCTGTGCATTCATATTAATACAAGCTAACACTCCAAGACCAAATAATAAGGCGTATAGAATAGATGTTTTATTTAACTTCATCCACAATAATTTTTGTTTCTACCCTTCGATTTGCTTTGTGCATTATTGAGCTGCAGCTTCTCTTATCTCCACAATCATTTGTTAGAATAGATTCTCCTAAAAAATCAGTTCTAATAATCCGACTTTTAGATACCCCATACTTAAGGTAGATTTTCTCTACTGTCTCCGCTCTTTTCCCCGAAAGCATTTTGTTGTATTCATCTAGCCCTCGTGAATCGGCATGACCTTCTATAATTATTCTATAAGAACTATTCTCTTGTAAAACCTTTATATTCTCTTGTAATGTTGATAATGCATCATTATTTAAACTACTGCGATCAAAATCAAAATAAATAGAGGGTAAGAGAATCAGATTCCCGTTATTCTTCAAGCTAGTTAAATCGCCATCTCTAAGCTCATTTACTGTCTCTTTTTCCATTAATTCTAGAGAAGAATCTGTAATCAATTTCGAACTTGACAGCACAGTCTTATCTATTTTTTCTTGCTTCCCATCTCCACCATTATTAGCTAAGTCATTTTCTTTCTCATTTCTCTTTCCATTCTGACCAAGATCGACCTCTTCTAATTCTGAGTGAATCAAGTTCATAAATACTTTAGATTGACCTACAATAGTATCTATAGTGCTTTCATTCATTTGTTCTCCATCAGATTGGAGTAAAGAACTTTTTTGATCAAGATTTGAATTCGTTCTATTTCCTTCAAGCTCATTCTGAGTTACATCTAATGAATTATTTATTAGATGTTCTGCAGCTTTCATTACAGAATCACTTCCTTCAGAATCAAAAGACAAATTATTTACTATACTATCATTTATACGAGGAACGCTCAATAAGTCTGTAGCATTTTTTTCTACATCTTGAGCTTGACTTCCTTTAAACTTATTTTGTATGACGAGACGCCCCTCTTTTTTGAGATCATATCCTCTTTTATTTTCAATAGAATTATTTACAAGTAAGTCTCCTACATTCTTCTCAACCCATGCAAGCTTATTGCCAATAATTTTGTTAGGATATTTCAAGGAATCAACAACAGTTACATTTTTTGAAATACAATAATATAATGAAGCATCATTTAGTTTTTGCTTTGGTGACATTTGTACAATCACCTCAACATTTCCTTCCTTCTCAAAACAATATTTTATTGAATCACCTGCTCTAAAAATAGTGTCACCTAACATCCAAATAAAATGATCTATTTCGCCCTCTTTAAATTGCATATCAGAAATTGATAACTCAGAGCTTACTCCCTTAAAAACAGTATCAGGAACATTCATATTAACATAATTTACCGAATCTATTAATATTTCGAAGGTTTTCTCATTTTCATATTTAACACCTGAAATAGAATCAAGTATATTTAAAGAAACGTTGAAAGTTCCAGGTCTTCTGTACTTATGTTTAATACTAATTCCTTGCTTCCTATTCCCGTCTCCAAACTCCCATTCAAATATCAAGTTAGCTCCCTCAGTATCTATTGATTCAGAAGCATCAAATGTTACTTGATAATATTGATCTTCTATTGACTTGCAATTTTCTAAAATATCGTAATAGTCATACCTATAAATATCCATAGCCCCATAACCTCCTTCTCTATTAGACGAGAAATAAGTTCTATGTTCTGAAACAGTTGGATTAAAAAAGACATCATCCTTTTCTGAATTGACTGGTGATCCAAGGTTTACAGGTAATGTCCACTGACCCTCTATTAAAGTAGAAACAAATACGTCATAAGCTCCTATGCCATTATGCCCTTTAGACGAAAAAAAAAGTTTATTCCCATCTGGGCTAATAATTGGGCTATTTTCATCTAACTCAGTATTAATATTCTTACCCAAACGCTCCGCATCTGCCCATTCCCCATTTTCTGTTTTTCTTGCCCTAAATATGTCTAAATTTTCTCCTTTTAGGGTATTATCGCTCACTGAAGATACAAAGTAGAAGTTTTTTTGATCTTTAGTCATAGATCCATGTGGCTGATATCGATCCCTATTAATTGTTTTAGAAAATTTTTCGGACGATTGAATTGTATCATTTTTAAGTGCTGCAGACCAAAGGTGATTCTTATAGTAAAAAATAAGATCCTTATTATCAACTGAAAGCCAAACAGGAGCATGATGAATCTTCTTTTCTTTTGCACTCTTCCACCCGTTGATATTTTTTCTTAAAAATTTTTGATTGACTTCATAAGGCCTAGCTTTTTCAAACTTCCCCTTATACCCCTTTGCAGTGTATAATCTCTCAAAAGCATCTAATCTTTTATTCCTCTTTTTTTCTTCATCTAGATTATCATCTCTAGAAACAAACATCATGAAAGATTCATCCGAATTTACAACAGGGGTATGATCTGAGTATGGTGTATTAATATTTGTATCAAGTAAGGTCACCTTTTTAACTCTCTTCATTCCATCAGCTGGA
>JAESST010000504.1 GCA_016763995.1 Flavobacteriales bacterium
ACCGGCATGGCCATAAAATTTTCTGCGAAATCTGCATATACACCCTGCATTTTTTTTGCTTCTTCCATAGCTTCCATCTCGGTAGCATGCGCCGTATGGCCTTCCTGCCATAAAAATTCAGCCGTTCTTAAAAAAGGTCGTGTACGCATTTCCCAACGAACTACATTCGCCCATTGATTCACCAATATTGGTAGATCTCTATATGATTGAATCCATCCCTTATAAGTACTCCATATGATAGCCTCACTTGTCGGCCTGACTACTAATTCTTCTTCTAGCTTCGCATTTTCATCTACAATCAGCTTTCCTTCATTATCAGGGTCTGCCTTCAGTCGATAGTGAGTTACAACAGCACACTCCTTTGCAAATCCTTTTGCATTTTTTTCTTCTGCCTCAAATAAACTCTTAGGCACTAATAATGGAAAATAAGCATTTGAATGCCCTGTTTCTTTGAACATTTTATCTAATTGAGCTTGCATTTTTTCCCAGATAGCGTAGCCATATGGCTTGATCACCATACAACCCCTAACTGCTGAGTGCTCAGCCAAATCTGCTCTACTTACTATTTCGTTGTACCATGGAGAATAATCCTCTTCTCTCGTCGGAAGTCCTTTTGCCATTTGTGGTATAGAATTTGTTTACTTATTGAAAATCGCCTGAACAAAAGTATCAAATTATTGTGGTGCTAGAGAAGCGAAAAATTTAAAAAACTTACGCCATGAAAAAGATCTACAACATTTCTGGATTAGCCCTTATTAGTACTCTACTCATTGGCTGTGTTACCTCAAATGCCCCTTATGCATATGATGATTTATATTACAGCCCCAACAATGACCCTGTTCAGCAAGCACAGAAAAACACAAGGGACGACTTAAACCGATCTAATAATGTTCAATACCAAGGAGGCTATGATAACAGATATTCTAATACAGAAGATGCTGCAGATAATAGACAAGGCGTTTATCAAAACAGATACACAGAAGAAGAACAAAGAGAAAACACTCAAATTGACTCCATTCAGACTGAAGCAATAGAGCAGGAATACAGCGATGAGTACTACGATGAAGGATATGCACAAACTCTTCAACAAATTAACTCTCCAGTAAGAAGTTTTAATACTTACGACCCATACCAACGTGATAGGATTTTATATACGCAAGATCCTCTTTTCGTAACTCCTAGTGTTTATGGTGCTTATCAATTTTCGAATCCCTTTGTACCAACAACAGGCTTAAGCGTAGGTCGGAATTCTTTTAGTGGATGGAATGTAGGAGTTAACATTGGCTATGCCGGGGGGGTTTGGATGTGCTAGGCCTTTAAATCCATATTATGGATATTATGATCCATTTTGGGGTTTAGGCTATGGATATAATAGTTGGAATTGGGGTAACAATTGGGGTTGGAGAAATAACTATTATGATCCTTACAATAGAATTGGACATGGTTCAGGATATAATCGCGGTTATAGAGAGGGTTACAACAATGGCCGATTCGACAACTATTATGGACATAACAGCATTGGTGATGGAAGAAGACAAATCACTGCAGCAAGAGGTTCTAATGGTTCCAGAAATGTATATACTGGAAAAAGCAACCAAGTTACTCGACCAACTCGTGGAGGAAAAAGAGGAACTGCTAAAACTGTAGGGAAAGCTTTCAAAATACCGGCACAAAGCACCAGTAAAAGACCAACTAGAGGCACTAGTAATCCTTCAAAAACAGTTGGAAAGCCCGCAGCAACTAGATCTGGGTTAAATTCAAACAGGCCTAATAGCAGACCGAGAGCAACAAGAACTATCCCTGCTCCTACGAAAAAAATGATTACTCCTAGTGGGAATTCTTCCCCAAGAAGACCTGTTAGAAGTACTACACCTGAAAGGTATAAAACACCTTCAACACCGAGTAATTATTCTAGACCGAGAGGAGAGACTAGTCCAAACAGAACAACTGTACGCCCAAAGACTCCTGTTCAACAACGAACAAGACCAAACTACAATAAACCTAGACAAAGTAACACGTACAACAAACCAACTATTACACCAAAACAAACTCAAACAAGGCCAAGTAGGAATGTAACAAGATCTAGACAACCAACACAACAAAGCAGACCGACTTATAACAACAGTAGAAGTAAGCCGACATACAACAGAAGCACTCCGACATACTCCGCTCCTAAAAATAGTGGTGGTGGTGGAAGTTCAAGAAGTTCATCGACAAGACCAAGTAGACGATAAAAGTAAGCGCCATGAAAAAATTATTAATCACATTAACAGTATTCATTGCAGCATTAAACTTAACAGCTCAAAGCAGCGCAGATGCTTTAAGGTACTCAAGGCAAGACATTGCTGGAACTGCAAGATTTGTTGCAATGGGAGGCTCATTTGGAGCATTAGGTGGAGAAGTATCAGGTCTATCTATTAACCCGGGAGGTATTGGGGTTTACAGAAGCTCTGAATTCAGCTTTTCTACCGGATTTAACAACTACAATTCAACTTCTAATTATAGAGGGGTTTCAAAAGAAGATGGAAGAATCAACTTCAATATTCCAAACCTTTCTTACGTTGGAAATTATAAGGGAGATGCAAATGGATGGAAGTATTATTCTTTTGGATTAACACACAATCGTGTCAATACGTTTAGTGGACAATCTCGATTATTTGGAGATTCAAAAAATTCAACAATTATTGACCAATATGTTCAGATCATGAATAGTGACAATCCAAGTATTGCTAGTCTTGAAAATTATGAATACCCTGGTGGAGTATCCCAAGCTTGGTGGATTTCTATGGTAGATCAAATTGAAGACCCGAAGGATAGCAACTCACTGATCTTTATTCCCAGAATATTTAATTCTGCTGAACTTGGTCAAGGAAGATCAATTCAAAACATTGCCCAAGAGAGAATTTTAGACGAACGCGGTAGCCAGTCAGAAACACAATTTACTTTTGGAGGGAATTTCCAAGACAAAGTATACCTTGGCGGAAGTATTGGATTTCAAAACACTAGGTATGAAATCGCAGAAAAGTTCACTGAAGATTATACTTATAGCCCTGTGGCTTCAGCTTCAGACACTTTTCTAATTAGCTCTTATGAACAGGAAAGTTTTTTGGACATTCAAGGAAAGGGAGTAAACTTTAAAATTGGTGTGATTTATAAAATATCTGACAATTTAAGAGCTGGCCTTGCTATTCATAGTCCTACTATTATGGGATATAAAGAAACCTTTGAATACGATGCAAAGTCTGTTTATGCAGATGGGTTTGAAGTGCAAGCAGATTCTATTACTACAAAATTTGAGTATCAGATTCGAACACCTGCAAGATATATTGCAAGCATGGCTTATTTGTTAGGACAAAATGGAGCAATTAACGCCGAATATGAATATTTAAACTACTCTTCGGCTAGCTTTTACGATAAAAGCAAGTATCCTAATGATTATAGCCCACAAAATGATGAAATCGATCTTTTATTAACTTCTGCTCACAATGTAAGAGTAGGTGCAGAGTATAAATTCAACCCTTTTGTTGCTAGAATTGGATACAATTATCAAGGAAATCCTTATGATTCTCAGTTAACAGAAGTGGGTGAAGGCAGAAGCACTTATTCTATTGGAGGAGGTTTTAGAAATAAAAATTTCAATTTCGATATGGCACTAAACTATAGAGAAATGAGTATAACGGAAGGCATTTATAGCACTGTTGATGCTCCTGCGGTAATAGACGAATCAGAAACAAACCTTGTATTCACCTTCGGCTGGAGATGGTAATTTATCTACAATAAAAAACAAAACCTGTTTCTAAGAAGCGGGCTTTGTTTTTTGTAAGTAAATCTGATCTCCTGCTTTAGGCTGATCACCTTCGTACATCCTATTCTTTTTGTAGAGTTTTTTCAATTTAACCCCATACTTCTGAGAAATATCCCACATTCGTTCCCCTGTTATTACAATATGAAATTCCTCTTTCCCTTTTCCTCTTTTAGGCTGTAAATACAGAAGCCCTTTATCAAATAGTTCTTTATCCTTATCAAGGTCATTGTATTTATACAACTGCCATAATCCCATATTAAATTCTTCCGCAATTTTTTCAAAACTATCTTCAGGTCTAACATCTATGTATCTAATATTATTCTTATGAAGTTTAGTCGTATGGCTGCCTCTCTTTTTAGAATTTACTGTAGGTTTCTTTCTCTTCGATTCAATTTTACTTTGCTTCTTATCTCTTTTACCTTTCTTCACTTTACCTTCCTTCATCTTATCATACTTCGCCAGATCGTTTTTCTCTATTAAATCAATCAACAGTTGTGGGTATTTTGGATTTGTTGCATATCCTGCTTTTTTAAGACCTTTTGCCCAAGCTTTATAATTAGTTATCTTTAATTCAAACAATCCAGCATAACGCTTTCTTTTTAAGAAATCAGAATGATCTGCAAATGATTCTAACGCCGTTGTATACTTCCTAAAGCATTCATCTTTTGCATCGTCGTCTTGAATAAAAGTGGAACCATTCCAGCTACTGTGACATTTTATACCAAAATGGTTGTTTGCATATCTAGCTAAGGCACTATTCCCATCTCCTGATTCCAAAATCCCCTGTGCCAAAGTAATACTAGCAGGAATCCCGCTATTGTGCATTTCCTTTATTGCCTCACCCTTGTACGTTTCAATATACTCAGCTCTTGTAATTTTCTTACTCCCAGGTTGTGCATAAACCGCATGTTGAAGTGCAAATGCAATTAAAATAAATACTATCCTTCTCATGAGTCTTGAATTAAAATCTAACAAATAAAGTTAGCAGGGTAACAGGGTATTAAAGACAATACTTTTGAAAGTAACTAACAATTGATTTTTAACTTCTGAATAACTCCAAGCTACACCCTTGCTCCATTCCTTTATTTCCCTGTAAATCACCCTCATCAACTAACATGATCCATCTCCCTTTTGAAAAACAACCTTTAGCTAAAAAATCAAATAATCCATATTGTTTGATTCGCAGTGTAGACTAAATCTAATTTTATCTTATGTCTCTATAAAGTTAATGGGCGAGATCAACCAAGACTGAATCATTTTTTGCATAAGCTCCAAAATGATATTGATCCATAAATTTTAAGTTTGATTTCTTCTTGTAATCTATTTTACTCGCAAAATGCAAATGCATTCCATTTTCCTCACATTGCTCTAATCTATCGTTTAATTATTTTAGCTTTCTCCACTTGTACCTGAAATATTTGAGTTAATCAAGCCATCTTCTTTTTATAAATACCTCTACATGTTTTTTCAGCTAAAAAGTTAGAATTAATTTGTTGTATTAACTAGAAAATTAAAAAAAAGACACATCACAATAATATTGAACAATTTTGTGCTTTCAGAGTTGCTTAATTTTGGAAACTATGAACGGGTTTTCGTTGCAAGACAAATACGACAAAGAAGATTATTATCTTAGTGTAGATGGATACATTGTTTTTACTAAAAAATTCCACTTGAAGCGGGGTTATTGTTGTAAGAATGGATGTAAACATTGTCCCTATGGATTTAATAAGAATAAAGGAAGATTTACAAAATAAAGAGTTATACTCTTTTGATATTTGAACATTAATATGAATACTACTGACACTCAACTAAGCTTTAAAGAGCAAATTCTACAAGGGATTCCTGAAACTTTACCGGAGGTAAAACAATTTGACCCTAGCGTTAATCATGCTCCAATACGTAAGGATATTCTAACGACAGAGGAAAAAATATTAGCATTAAAAAATGCCCTGAGATATTTTCCAAAAAAGCATCATTCTATTTTGGCAAAGGAATTCGCCAAAGAATTAAATGATTTTGGTAGAATTTACATGCATCGTTTTCGTCCTGACTATGAGATTAAAGCAAAGCATTTCGAAGAATTCCCTCATCAGTCAAAGCAGGCTGCAGGCATTATGTTAATGCTCTCGAACAACTTAGATCATGCCGTTGCACAGCACCCTCATGAATTGATTACGTATGGAGGTAACGGAGCTGTTTTTCAAAACTGGGCTCAATACCGCCTTTGCATGCAGTATCTGGCTGAAATGACAGACGAGCAAACCTTGACTATATATTCTGGTCATTCCATGGGGTTATATCCATCGCATAAAAATGCGCCAAGGGTTATTGTTACCAATGGTATGGTGATTCCTAATTATTCGAAA
>JAESST010000043.1 GCA_016763995.1 Flavobacteriales bacterium
TGTAAGACTTAACTGCATCACAAATTATTTGTTCACACATTTGCTTGCTTAATCCATAAGCGGAAACTGCTTTTTTCAGGGGTGCATCTTCTGTTACGGGCAACAAATCAGCCTGTCCATAAACAGTTGCTGAGGAAGAAAAAACCAATTGCTTTACTCCAAACTCTCTCATTGCCTTTATCATAACCAACAAAGAACCTAAGTTGTTTTCGTAATACTTAATTGGATCTCTCCCAGATTCACTAACAGACTTATATGCTGCAAAATGAATCAAGCCAACAACATCTCTCTCAAGCATAAAAACTTTATAAACCGCTTCTTGATTTTTACAATCTATGTTGTAAAATTTCAATCTTACTCCTGTAATTTGCTGAATTCCTTCCAACATAGATTGTTGTGAGTTAGATAAATTATCAATTATAATAGGATCATATCCATTCGCCAACAATTCAACGACTGTATGTGATCCAATAAATCCGGCTCCTCCCGTTACTATAATTTTCTTTCTCATAACTCATTATTTTTAATGAAAAATATCTTCTTCTTTTCTAATTGAACTTGCTGCTTTAAGCTAAACCGCTTACTATACTCAATTACAAAAAGCCATATCAACAACTGGTAAAAGAGTATGCCAAAATTAGCCTCTCCAAAAATTCCAAACTCTGTAAACGAATTAATTAGAATTGGAATAAATACTCCTACAAAAATAAGTTTGGACTCCATGTTAGTAGATTTAATAAAAGCTCTTATCGTAATTGTGACTTGAATAAGTACAACACTCAAACCAACAAATCCTAAATTCATCAAAGCTTGAATAAATGTATTGTGTGTCATTTTTCCAGCATAAGAATGCACACTATGAAAAGCATCAGTGTAAGCAATACGCATGTACCCGAATCCAAAGAATGGAGCTTTCGGTAATCCTTCAGTAAGCAACGCTTTCCAAAATGGCAATCGTCCTGTCATACTAAGCACTTCTTCAAGATCTCCCTGTTTAATAAAAATTGTATTTACAATGACAGGAATTGACAAGAACAAAACAGAATAAATAAACAACTTTAACTTCTTTCTATCAGATCGTTTGATGAAATAGAAGGCTACCAACATAAAACTGATCATTGAAGATCTTGATCCGGTTACGATGAGAGCGTAAAGCATTACAGCAATCAACAGGAGTTGTTTCCCTTTTTTCCTCGCATTGGTTAGTTCCACCAAACTACAAGCAATACCTACTACTGCCAACATTCCAAGTTCATTCGGATTCATCATAAAACCTCCTAATCTTGCTACCTCTCCTCCATGTGTAAGTCGATAAAACTTATCAGGATCAACATACATGCCTACTATAAAATACAGAAGAACAAAAAATATGGCGACGGAAATAGTCGCACTTAATTTAAATGTTGAATTGGGATAATTCACTCGGAGTAATTCAACTGTTTTGATAAATAAAAATGCAAAAAAGAAACTTTCAATGTTCATACTCAGTTGAAGAAGCGAATAACCCGGATCGGTTGACCACAACAAAGAACTAAAGCCTAAAGCACAATACAATGCATAAAGCAGAGGACTTAACATGTTTTTAAACTGAAAAGAAGATACATTTCCTCGATTAAGTATTTTTTTATAAACAGACCAAATCCAAACCGTCATAGTGATTCGAATAATAACTTTCAGCACCCTCGTTAACGTAATATTCTCTGTTAATGTAACATAACCTGCAATTTTAAAAAATAAAATTATTGCCAACACATTAGCTACTCCCTTTACAAACGATATGTCATCTTTTATTTCCACTATCTAATTTCTATACACTTCAGTTAATCGAGTTGCAATTGTATTCCAGTTGAATTCTTCCTTTATCATAATTATTGCATTCTCTTGCTGATTCACTATTCTTCCATTGTAAGTATCTCTCGTTATTTTATTCATAGATCTAGCAATTTGAAATTCACTATTTTCCGTCAGACCAATTCCGGCATTGTAACGGTTAATATAACCTGCCATGTTACTCTCATTGCTCACTACGCAGGGAATTTTCAAACCTGCAGCCTCAAGGACAGCACCAGGAAGCCCCTCATTTCTAGAAGGGTGATAAAAGGCATCCATATTTGCCATAATATTTAACTTTTCTTTTCCAAATCGTTTCCCAAAGAAAGTTACTTTTGATGCTATACCTAATTCTTGAGCCATAGCTTTCAAATCCTTCAATTCATCCCCATCACCAATTACCCATAGCTCACCGCCCTCTTCTGAATTATTAAGAAATTGAGCAAATCCCTTTAACAAATAGTCAAGTCCTTTGGTGTGTATATCAATTCTCCCACAAAAGCCAAAAACGAGACATTTTCTCTTTTTGAGATTAGTATATTCAAATTTTAGATCCTCTATATTCTGACCATTGGGAATCAATATACAATTCGACCTCGGCACCAAATTGAGGAGAGATGAAACTTCACTATCACCTATACAATGAATTGCCTTGGCATTCTTCACTAAACTCTTTTCAAAACAATTAAAATAGAGTCGTTTTACCCACTTATTCTTTTCCATCGCTTTATGATTATACGCTCCATGTGGTGTAAAAACATATGCAAGTTTTTCTTTTTTTAGAATTCTAGATAAATGATAGAACTCAGGTATAAACCCTCCGTGAATATGAAAAATAGTCTTTGAATTACAAGTCTTAATGCGTTCAACAAGAAGCGAATTAATTGTAAACTTATTTTTCAATGAAAAAAACAATTCTGTTTTATAATCCCGGTCTGGAAAATTTCTTTCCATATTTGTGGTTTTTCCCAAACGGATACATCAAAACCTAAAATCGTTTGATAACTGGCTAAGCAATTCACCACCTTATTTACCCCATTCATTCGATTGGGATTTGCCTTTCCTAATATGATATGTATTATTTCCAAAATAGCTTCAATTTAGTTCGAATGGAATTTCTAAAATAGGCCTGCATAATTAATTGACTAAGAATCAGCCCTGCAATTACACCCTCTATACCAAATGATTGAACAATTGATTTTGCAAAAATCAAACTAAATGCAACACTCCATAAATATGCTACAAAAATGGATTTAGTTTGTTTTAGTGTACGAATTGCAAATCGATAATTTGTACCAATAAAGACTAACAGATAGAGAAAAGCGAAGCCATATAATAAGTTGGCATATTCGGTATACTTGCCTTGATAAAGCAGGTCAATAATTTCTTCGCCAAACAAGGCAATCAAAGTGGCTATCAAGAAAGTAACAACCCCTCCTTTCCAGGTTACTTGCCGTAAAAACACTCCTAAATTATCGATCCCATCTATCTGAAGTATTTTAGATGCTCGAATAGGAACGTAGTTTTCTAAGGCTAAAAAGAGAACATGAAGTACACCAATAATATTTTGTAAAATTCGAATAACTCCCACTACCACAGGACTCAAAATCCCAGCCGCTGCAACAATAAAAAAATTACCTGAAACCCATTGCAAAAGTGCAGTTGCTAACAACCATTTTGAAAAATTCCAATGAGATTTTAAAATTTTTAAAAATTGCTCCTTCTCCCATCTAAACCTTCTTAACTTCTGAATTCCAACATAAATAGATAAAATATAAGAACAACTGACAATCATCAGTGTAACTTTCAAATCTAATAGAGAAAGTTTAATACAAATTAAAATTCCCAAAGTCTGAATTCCATAAACTAACACATCTAATAAAAGAGCATTCTGAATAGATTCTTGAGCATAATATGTTCTTCTAAAAAAATCATACATCAAATAGGCAAATACTGTCAAAGCAACCCAAATCCCAATTCCTTCAATTTTCATATCAGAAAAAAAATGTCCCGCCAAAGTAATTAGCCCAAACGATAGAATGCTAGCTAAACTATTAAAGACTAAATGATGTACGAGCAAAGCATCAAAATACCCCTTTCTTTCCTCCTCTTTAAGTTGTGGTGCGAATGTATACATAGGGTAAATTAACCATGCTTGATGAAGGCTACTACAAAACAGTACAACCAACCAAATCAAAGTATACTCCCCATATAACAACAGGCCCAATTCTCTTGCCAAAAGAATTCCTAATATAAAGCTTCCTCCACTGACTACACCTTGGTCAAATATGGGCAAACATTTATTCCTGTATTTAAGAATCATATTTCTAATTCTTCTAATCATTTATAAATAATACTTTATATAACGTTTCACTCTATCTTTTACACTCATGTATTCAGTCTCATAATTAAACCCACTTCCAGTGTAATTACCATTATAATTAGTCGCCTGATGAACCCCATTTAGCAATAACTGAATATTGGTGATTCGGTACTCTTTTGCAATTAAATCCGCATTGAGTAGAAAGTGTGATTTTGTATAATTTGCTTTTACAACATAATATACGATGTCACTTAGTCGCATCAATTTAATGGATTCAGCTGCAAAAGCTGTTGCAGGAGAATCTATAATTAGTAGATCAAACTTTTGTTTAATTCTCGCGATTGTACTATCTAATTGGATATTATTCATCAACTGTATACTATTTTCTGTCGCTTGTCCAGTTGGAATGATACTCCATTTATTCGCTTTATCATACTGAACAACCTCATCAATAGTATTTTCTTCTAAAATTAACTCCGCCATTCCAATAGCATTCTTATTGCTACATCGGTCGCTTAAACTGGGTTTCTTAAAATTCAAGTCTACCAACACTACATTCCAGCCCAAAGCGGCAATAGCACTTCCTAAATTTTCTGTAATAAATGTTTTCCCTTCCTTACTTATTGTAGAGGTTAAAAGGATAGATTGATGCTTTTTTATTCCATTAAATAATGATAGGCTACTTGCAAGTCTTAAGAAGTCTTCTGAATTAACTGAAACTTTCTTCTTATAATTTTTTACTATTCCTGCTACGGGAATTAAGGAAATTTTTTCCAATTCCTCACGTGTTCTTATCTTCCCTCCAACAAATTCTCTAAAGTACACTGTACTAACTCCTATGATTAAGCCCAATATACCTGAAACAATCATGACAAGTACTTTCTTAGGCGAAATTGGTATAGTAGGAACATATGCCTTCTGTATTATTCTATGAAACGAAATACTTGCAGCCTCTGCTATAGCTGCTTCTGTCCTTTTTTCAGTTAAGAAATTAAGAATTTTCTGATTCAACACAAAATTTCTGTTTAGAATTACCAATTCCTTTTCTTTGGTTGGTAAGCCTATAAAAAAACGATTTGCTTCTTCAATTACTTTTTCAAGTTCCCTCCTCTTTAACCGAATACTATTAGCCGTATTCGAAATACTTTCATGAATGTAACTTGAGATATCCTTTATTTTTTCATCTACAACTTTAACCTTCTCATCATCTACTGTATATTTGAGTAGTAAGTCCTTCTTTTTTGCTTGATAATGTTTTATTTTTTTTATTAATTCTGTTGAAAGGAGATCATTAAATGCTTCAAAATTTGGAGCCAATTCCAAAAAGTTTTTATCATTTTGTGCCATATACCTTTCCAACGAATCCAAAGCAATCTCATTCATTTGCATGTTCGACAACTGTATTTTAAGTTGTGCAATTTTCCTTAACGTAGTCTCTGTTTCTTGCTGAGTATTAATTATATTATTTTCAAGTCGATAGTTTTCTAATTGGATTTCTGAAGCAGTTAGTTTTTTCTTGACTTGTTCTAATTGTTGATCAATAAATCCTACTGTCTTTCCAGCTGCAACTGTTCGACTTTCCACATAATCTTCTATATAAGTCTTGGCTAATGCATTAGCAAATATTGATGATTTATCTGCAACTTCACTTTTATAAGTAA
>JAESST010000044.1 GCA_016763995.1 Flavobacteriales bacterium
CAGTACAACCTGCTCCATCTGTTACTGTTACTGTATAAGAATTCTGCATTAAGCCATTAATTCCTGGAGTTGTAGCGTTAGACGGGTCATTCCACAAGAAAGTATAACCAGCACCAGAACCACCGGAAGGAGCAGAACTTACTGTTCCATTGTTGGCTCCATTACAATCGATAGGTGTTGCAGATGCATTAGGAACAATTTGAGAAGGTTGAGTTACCGCAATTGAGTTAGTTGTTGTACACCCATTAGCATCTGATACAGTAACGTTATATGTTCTTGCACACAAAGATGGTACAATAGAAAGTGTTGAATTTGTTGGGTCGTCCCATAAGAAAGTATAGGGAGATGTACCTTGAAGCGCTTGTACAAAAGCCTGACCATCACATTCTCCAAAGCAAGTAGCTGCATTTGCTGCAATATTAGAAATTAAAGGCAATGGCCCTCCTACTGTGACGTTTTCATTAAAAGGAAATATTTGTGTTGGGTCACCTAGATCTGTTACTCTTATGGTATATGTTCCTTGCCCTAAGTTTTTAACCGTATCTCCAATAAGGATGGTTTGAACAGGTGTTGTTGTAATTGTAATGATGTAAGGTCCCGATGGAGCTGTTGATGAGATAGAGTCAATGGTAATGTATCCGTCTGTTGCGCCATTACAGCCAACAGCCTTTGATTTAACATTTACGGAGACTATTCCTGCTTTTGAGATATTATAACTAAAGAGAAGGGATAGGATTAAAAAAAGCTTGTAGAACTTTTTCATAAAGTTGGAATATTTAAGAGCCCAAAGGCCTGATTTTGTTAATTCGTCTTAATTTGCTAAGACTGTCAAATGTAATTATTTCAGTCTTGATTGTGTTTAAGTATAGATTAAGACGTAAAAATGAAGGCTAAGGTTGTGTTTTTTACTGATAAGCAGGGCAAAGAATCTTCTGTTTGATTTTATCAATGTGACAAGAGTTAAACAGAATTACGATTTCGTGAGTTGTAGGAGCAACTTTATTAATCTCATTTAATGCATATTCATAAGAATAACCAAGAGTTATTCGTTGTGTCATTTTAAGTTGCAATGTTGCATATGCGGAGTTAAGGTATTTACTACCAAGAGCCAATGATATTTTTTGTTTATAATCTACCGTTAAGGTGATATCTAAAGTTGGGGAAGAAAATGGGGCAAAACTGAATAAATAAGATGGGGAAAAATGAATATCTCTTCCTCTTAAACGATAGCCCCCAGTAAAGAAATAATGGGGCGAAAGTCTATTTTCTTTTGTTCCAATCTCTTTTATTCTAGCAGGGTATTGTTGAAAAAGAGAAAGGCCTAAAAAAAAATTTTTGTTATAGATAAAGCCTCCTGGACTAACTTCAGGATATATAAGATTGGTTTTATCATTTTCGAACACTGTTGGGTCTAATGATTTGTTTTGAATTCTGATGTCTCGGAATGAGGTTTTTTGCTGATGAATCCCTCCAAACAAGCCGACACTCAGATGATAATTTTTCCAAAGTTTAATGTGATAAGTGTAAGAGAATTTAATAATAGAATAGTCGGTGAATCCATTTCTATCATTGCTAAAATACGCCCCTATTCCATGAAAATTTTTCGGAAATTTGCTGCCCTTATTCAATCGAGTATTGAAACTAGCGAAGTAATGAGAAGGGGCTCCTTCAAATCCAACCCATTGCTTTCTATGTCCAAAGGAAACTTGTGTACAAGCTTCTAGACCTGCCACTGCAGGATTCAATGCGTATCGGTTAAGGGTATATTGGGTGTAATTGGGGTGCTGTTGCGCCAGTGTGGAAAAACAAACAAATAGGCTTAATAAAGAGCTTAAAATTATTTTCTTCATCTTATGATTGTAACAGCTCCCATTAGTTGCTCTTGAATACAATTGTTGAAAATGTCGATCACATAATAATAAGTAGCTTCAGGGAGGTCTGCTCCGTTTTGCTTTCCGTTCCAACCTATATCGTTAGAATATTCATGATTAAGAAATACTTTTTGCCCCCAACGGTTAAATACATGAACTTTTGATCCGGCAAAGCTTTCTATTCCGGGGATATACCAGGTGTCATTTACCGCGTCTCCATTTGGTGTAAAAGCATTATCAGGTTTAATAATATCTTCAAGGTCTCTATAAGTTAAATTTACTGTAAACGTATCGGCACAAGATCTTGCATCAGTTATGATAAGAGAATATATTCCAATCTTCAGGTCAGTGAAAACTCCTATCTGATTTGTGGAACCTTCTAAGTTGTATGTATAAGGGGTAGTTCCTCCATATGTATTCGTAAAGAAAACAGCTCCGCTACTATCATTACATTCAGGAAGAATTCGCTTTTGATTTGTTTCTATAGATATTAATTGGCAAGGTTGAGCAAACGAAGAACTCGTTAAAAGAATAAAAAGAATAAAAGGTAGTAGATTGAGTTTCATTCCAAATGTAAGGTTAGTTACTTTTATTTAAATCTGCAATATCTAACTGATTTGAGAACCATTTGTCCCCATTTTGTCTGGTTGCATTAAGCTTAAATCGCCACTGTCTCCTTCTGCCATTAGAATCATTCCTTGAGACTCTATTCCCATTATCTTTCTTGGGGCTAAATTCGCAACAACTTGTACCTGTTTTCCTACCATTTCTTCGGGCGAATAATGCTTCGCGATACCGGATACAATAGTCCGAACTTCAGAACCCATATCTACTTTAAACAGAAGCAATTTGCTGCTTTTTTTAACAGCTTCGGCTGAGACAATCGTCCCAACTCTGAGGTCTAACTTTAAAAAGTCATCAAAATTAATATTGTCCTTAAAGGGTTCAATGTTTGATTCGGCTTCTGTACTCTTTAAACTGTTTTCTAGTTTTTGGATTTGAGCATTGATACTATCATCTTCTAATTTTTGGAACAAATGTTCTGCTTTTCCTAATTGAACGTTTCCTTTTACTAAATCTACCTGACCTAAGCGCTCCCAAGAAAGGCCATTTAAGCTTAGCATTTGATTTAACTTCTTAGAACTGTCAGGTAAAAAAGGAGCCAAAGCAATGGCTGCATTTGCAGCAATCTGCAGACTTAAATTTAGAATAAGCTTAACTTGATCGGAGTTTGTTTTAATTAACTTCCAAGGTTCAGTGTCGGCTAAGAATTTATTTCCCAATCTAGCAATTGCAATTGCTTCATTTTGAGCGTCTCTAAATTGCTTTCTAGAAAGTTTCTCCTGAACAAGTAATACTTGTTTATTGAGTTGATTAACAATCTCAGGATATTCTTCTACTAAACTAACGTTGATTTCGGGCACAATTCCTTCATAGTATTTATGAACAAGAACAATAGCTCTATTTACAAAGTTTCCATAAATGGCGACTAACTCATTATTGTTTCTTGCCTGGAAATCTTCCCATGTGAACTCGCTATCTTTCGTTTCAGGAGCTATTGAACAAAGAACGTATCTCAACACATCTTGTTTTTCAGGAAAATCGATTAAGTATTCATGTAACCAAACAGCCCAATTTCTCGAAGTAGAGATTTTTTTACCTTCTAGGTTGAGAAATTCGTTTGCTGGGACATTGACAGGAAGGTTGTATTTGCCATTCGCCTTCAATAAAATCGGGAAGATTATGCAGTGAAAAACAATGTTGTCTTTTCCAATAAAATGGATTAGCTCGGTGTTTTCATCTTGCCAGTAAGATTTCCAGTCTTCTCCATTATTCGAAGCCCATTCCTTAGTGGCAGAAATGTACCCGATAGGGGCATCTAACCATACATATAGGACTTTTCCATCTGCACCTTCAAGAGGGACTTTTACTCCCCAATCTAAATCGCGAGTCATTGCTCTTGACTGAAGGCCTCCATCAATCCAAGATTTACACTGTCCAATAACTTGATTTCTCCATTCTTTTGGGTTGTGATGAGCTTTGCCTTCTAATGTTCCTTTTTCAATCCATTCCTTCAACCAAGTTTCATGTCTTTCCATTGGGAGGTACCAGTGAGAAGTTTCTTTTAACACAGGCGTGTTTCCACTTAAAGTAGAAACAGGATTAATTAATTCGGTTGAATTTAAACTACTACCGCAATTTTCACATTGATCTCCATATGCTCCATCATGCCCGCATTTAGGACAAATTCCCGTAATGTATCTGTCAGCAAGAAATTGATTGTAATCGGCATCATAAAATTGCTCTCTAGTCTCCTTTGTAAAAACATCTTTCTCATTTAGTTCAAGAAAAAACTCTTGTGCTGTTTGATGATGAATTTCTGAAGATGTTCTATGGTAAAGGTCGAATTCGATTCCAAAATCTGCAAATGCTTTTTTATTGATTTCATGATATTCATCGACAATTGCTTGGGGTGTCTTTCCTTCCTTTTTCGCACGTAATGTAATGGCTGCTCCATGTTCGTCAGAACCACAGATAAAAGCAACTTTGTCTCCTTTCATTCTTAAATAACGAGCATAAATATCAGCAGGTAAATAAGCACCCGCTAAATGACCAATATGAATAGGTCCGTTAGCATAAGGTAAGGCCGCAGTGATAAGATGTTTTTTAGGAGTAGGGAGTGCCATTTCTTTGAAAAATTAGGCTGCAAATATAAGCAGTTAAAAACGCTTGATTGTCCCTCTACGACTCTAGTTTCAAAGTAGAATTAATTGTTGTTTTTTCTTTCTTTTTATTCCTCTTCTTGAACCAGACATTTAAAAATAATGAGCTAAGAATTATTAAGGTACCAACATAAAAGCCGAGTGACATTTCTTCTTCTTCTCCGAAGATTAAGAAAGCAAGAATAATTCCATAAACAGGTTCAAGATTTATACTTAAACTAACTGTAAATGGGGTTAATTCTTCCATTACTTTCACGCTAGCTACAAAGGCAAAGGCGGTGCAAATAATTGCTAAAATTAAGAGGTAAACCCAGTCGGAAGGATTAATTGAGAAATCAGGAAAACTACTTGGCTTGAAGGCAAGAAAATAAATGCTGATAGCTAGAACACCTCCAAACAATTCATACAGTGAAATTCTGCTGGAATCATACTGTTTAATTAGTTTGCCATTGATAACGGTGAACAATGAAGCCAGGAATGCAGAGATAATCGCAAGCCATATTCCCAGTGAGTTTTCAGTTTCAAAATGAAAAATGAAATATAAGCCAGCGATGACCAAAATGCCAAGGAATAATTCATAAAATTGGACTTTCCTTTTGAAAAAAACAGGCTCAAGAATAGCTGTAAAAAGTGAGCCTGCAGATAGTGCTGCTAATGTAATCGAAACATTAGATTGTTTGATTGCTTCAAAAAAGAAAATCCAATGAGCGGCAATAATAAACCCCACACTTATGGTTTGAAGAACACCTTTCTTGACCATCTTAAAGCTTTTTTTTCTCAACAGCATATAAATGCCAACAGAGATGGTAGCAAAGAACATTCGGTACCAAACTAAAGCTTCAGAAGGAATGGTAATTAGTTTTCCTAAAACGCCTGTGAATCCGAAAATTAGAACAACAAGATGTAAAAGAAGGAGATTCTTCATGATTCTGTTAAAGAGTAAAGTACAGGTTTACTAGGACTAGCATCATTTTCAAAAGGAGCAATTTGTAAATTTAAAAGATAGAGACCATCTTGAATTGCAGAAGGCACATAAATTAACTCGGTGATTGTTCTTTCTAAATTTGTCTTCTTAGGATGTTCCCAAAAAACATGATGAGCTGCCAATACTCCATTGTCTAGTTCTCGATCTACTGAAGGGAGGTCAATTAGAAAATGCTTGATTCCTCTTTTTATCAGTTGACTCATTACTTCAGCGTCAACATATGGAGGGTTCGTTTCTGAGTATTGTCTTGTCAGTTTACCATCGGTGTTGGGTAGTGTTCGAATAATAATTGCATCTGTGTTATCTGTTTTTATAATAGACTCAATTTGCTCCCACAAAATAACTTGATCTCCATTTTCTAACTTTTTTGGTTCAATGCTTATTAGTTCGGCAAAGAAGAAAAATTGATTTAGAACTTGATTAATTGAGTGTACCTCCCTTGAAATATGACCTACACATTCAGTATGAGTTCCATTTCCATGAGGATTAAAAGAAATATTTCTAAAGTTTACACTTCCTCCTTCTTTCACTGAACCTATGAATTGCTCTGTTCTCACGGGCTCGATTTTAGGTGGGGCAACATACCATGCCGATGGGGTGTCTTTACCTGTACTAAGAGGCATAGAGATGTCTAAAGGGTTTGATAAATCAGATTGATAGGTTTTGTTTTCAAATTCTAAAGAGGTTTTCATATGCTTCAGTTTTTTTTATAAAACTAAATTGCAAAAAAATGAAGAATAAAACATGTTTTTTATTGGGATTAATTTTTATGTTTTCGGGCTCTTTATTTGCGCAGAATTATTGGAAAACTTATCGAAAGGCAGATGGCTTAGTCGATAGTGTTGTAGTTGATCTCTCGGTAGGATTAAATAAGGTATACATTGCAACCCCGAGGGGCTTTTCTGTTTTTGAAAATGGATCGTTTACCAATTATGATACTTCAAATAGTAATTTAATAGATCAAAACATAAAAATCATTCGACACTATCAAGATACGGTATACATGGTAACGGATAGTGGATTAACGCAATTTGTTAATGGAGCAATCACTAATTATAATGTGGATAGCGGGTTAATAAGTAATGAGATAGAAGATATTGAACTCGACTCGAAGGGTGTGCTATGGATTGCCAGCCTTTCGGGAATCAGCAGGAAAGTTGGTAATCAATTTATCAATGATCCTACTAAGGTTGTTTATGATATTGGAATTAATAGTGGAGATAGTGTTTATGCCAATGTGAATACTCGAACGATTGAAAATAGAGGGATTCGAACTAGAGCAGAACTCTATGCGAACGGGATGTGGACTAGGTTAATAGATACAAGCAGTTCAGCTGTATCTATTCAGAGTGCCAGGTTTATTAACCTTGCTAACGGTAGGGTAGGAATTGTTTCATCAAATGAAGGGGCATTTTTGGTAGATTCGGTTTTTAGTCTCCGGCAAATTACATTACCAAACGACGACATTTCAAATGGATTATTAACATCCATGGAAATTGATTCAAAATCAAATAGCTGGTTTACTTTAGGTGGACGATCTGGCCTTATTTCAAGTGGGACATTATACAAACTTGAGAATGGCGATTTTAAAACTTATGCGAATGGATTACCAAGTCCGTCTGTTTATAAGATAAGACATGCTATGGGGAAACTATATTTAGGTACTGAAGCAGGGTTTGTTATTGCGAATGATACTATTCCTTTGTTTTCTGAGATGCAAACTATTGAGACCCAAACTATTCGAGCTAAGTTTACCTATGATGGGACACTATTTGGTGACTATTCTAGTACTATCAACGAGGATTTAGATGTTTCGGGTCTTGAGTTCCCAAAAGGCTCTAAAAAATCACTTAGTTATGGAAGCGAGTTGTGGATGTCTTCTTATGTTTCAGATAATGAAGTTTATTTATCAACTGGAAGTGTTAATGGTAAACATTTTCGAAGTGGGACAGTGAACAACAATAAAACTGCAGTTGCTGCTAATATGATTTCTATTACAAAGGATGAAATAAGTTTCCATCTGAGAAATTTTACTCAACCAAATTATATGATGCCTGAATCCATTCGAAGTTGGCCGGTAGATGGGAAAGTTGAATTAGGAGAGGCGATTGATCAAGCCCCTTTTATTGATGTGAATAATAATGGGTGTTATGACCCAGAGAATGGAGACTACCCTTCTATACTGGGAGATAGAGCTATATATATGATCGTTACTGACGATACTCCTCCACGACGAGGAGACTTCAGTCTTCGATTTAAAATGGAAGCGCATATTATGATTTATGTTTTTGATATTCCAACGGTCGATTACATAGATCAATCTGTATTTGTTAGATATACCTTGGTAAATCGTTCAAAAAGAACCTACAAAGATGTGAGGGTTGGAATATATCATGATTATGATGTTGGAGGATTTAGCGACGATGCACTTGGATGTGACCTCAACTCAAATACTGTTTTTGCTTATAATGCAGATTTTAATGATGAGGACAGCGGTGGCCTTAATGGGTATGGTCAGTATATTCCCTTTGTAGGGACAAAATTGATTAATCAAAGCTTAACTGGTCATATTGGCGGGGTAAGGGCAAGGCCTTCATCTTCAGGGCATCGTTTGAATTTGTTAGACGGCAGATGGAGAGATAGTACTCAATTGAGTGTTGGAGGGGATGGTTACAATCAACCAATTACACAAGTAACCGATTTTCTGTATCCAGGAAGATTAGATAAAAGTAACGAGTGGTCTTTTGTTCATCCTGGAATTGGTTTTGCTCAAAATCAAAAATCAGATGTATTCTCGCTAGGGAGGATCTCCTTTGCTCAATGGAAACCAGGAGAAAGAAAAAAAATTGATATAGTTGTTGGAATCGGGCTGGATTCAAACAATGTAAATAATTACGATAATTATGATGTGTTGTTGTTTAATCTAGAGAAAGCAGCAAGGTTTCAACAAGGAGCCGATTCCATTCAAATGAAGCCATCCTATTCTTCCTGTATAACTGGCATTAGTGATAATTTTTTCAACTCTTTTAGAGTTGAAAAAATTATTATTTATCCCAACCCGACTAGTGGTGAACTGAATGTATTGAGTAACGAAAATTTGGAAGAAATTACGATCTATGATTTACAAGGGAAAGAGATTTTGACACAAGAAGCGAAAGAGGCGTTAAGAATACAATCCGTCTCTATTCCCGATGGACTTAAAAACGGATTGTACTTGATTCGAGCTCGCCTTTCAGAAGGAGGATATGCGACGAGTCGATTTATTCTTCAGAAATAAGATTAATTTTGAATGTGGACTTGAATAGGAATGGTTAACTGAAGGGAAACAGCTCTTCCTTGTTGCATTGCAGGGTTTAATCGAGGTAATCTTTTAATGGCTTTTATTGCGTCCTTTTCAATTGCCTTGCTTGAAGAAGCCAATGCTTTTATAGAGTGAATATTTCCCTCTTTGTCTATAATAAAAAACATGTTGGCTGCTTGTCTTCCTCCAATATTTTTCAATTGATTGGAGATTATAAATTCGCTTTTAATTCTATTGGAAAGTTCTAGAATACTGCACTCCATCAATTCTTCTCCCACTAAGTCAGCACAATCATCATAATGTGCAAATATTTCAATGTTAATGTGGGTGAAAATATCGTCTTCATTGAAGACTTCCTCTCCTCCATATTCCTCTGGATTAACATTGCTCAGTTGTCTCAAATCTTCATTGCTAGGAATCTTTTCGGGAGACATTTCTTTTTCTATCTCTTTTTCAGGTTCTACTTCTGGTGTTAACTCTTTAACAATATCCATTTCTGCGGTATTTGTCTTCTTTGGTATTGGCCTTTTAACTTTTCGATAAGTAATAGGAGGTAAAAAAGTATCATCATCGTCTAATTCTATTTCACTATCTGGATTAGAAAATGTTGTTTTAATGGTTGTCCATTCAAAGGCGGTGAGTGTTAAGGAAAGGGCGATGATCATCCCAGTTAAAAATCGGTGCATGAATGGAAATTTATTTTCTCGTTTTTGATTAAATTTTTTCATGGTAAGAAGTGTTAGAGTTTCGATTAAAACGGGGATAACTTCTAGAAAATTGTGAAAAAGAAAAAGAAAGCATGATTAGCTTTGTAGAAGCGGCCTATTTTCGCTCTATAAGCCGTTTTTATTCGATGAATGAAATTATGTCCAAGAAAAAAAATAAACAGCCAAATTCGTTACAAGAGAAAATTTTAAGTGTGTTTCGTGCCGACCCAACACAGTCGCTTAATTATAAACAAATCTCTAGAACTTTAAAAATCACCCAAACGTCAAAAAAGAAAATTATTGCAAAGGTTTTGTTTGAATTAGAGGCAGATGGAGCATTAATTGAGGAGAAACCTGGGAAGTTTAAGTTAGAAGCCTCTTCTGAAAATTTGAATAAACTAGTAGGGAGGGTAGATATGACCACTAGTGGTTCAGCTTATATTGAAATTGAAGGAATGCCCGACGATGTTTACATTGGAGAAAGGGATTTAGGAGTGGCTTTACATGGAGATACAGTAGAAGTTGCCATTATTAAGGTAAAGCGAAGTGGGAAGCCAATAGGAAAAATTGTCGATCTAATTGAAAGAGCGCAAACTGAGTTTGTTGGAACTATACAAAAGTCACTGAAATATGCCTTTTTAATTCCAGATAGTAAACGGATGTCAGTTGATATTTTTATTCCATTGGATAAATTAAATGGAGCGCAAGATGGTGAAAAAGCAATTGCGAAATTAAAGGAATGGCCAAGTCATGCAGATAGTCCATTTGGGGAGGTTATTCAGGTATTAGGCAAGCCTGGAGAAAATGAAACAGAAATGCACTCAATTTTGGCAGAGTATGGTTTGCCTTATGAATTTCCAAAAGGTATTGAAGAAGCTGCTAAGGGATTAGATCTAGAAGTTAGCGAAGAAGAAATTAAAAAGAGAAAAGACCTTAGAAAAGTTAGCACCTTTACAATAGATCCAGTTGATGCAAAAGACTTTGATGACGCACTTTCTATTCAAAAACTACCAAATGGGAATTGGGAAATTGGAGTTCACATTGCCGATGTAAGCCATTACCTAAAAGAAGGAAGCGATTTGGATAAGGAGGCATACGAACGAGCAACTTCTGTTTACTTGGTTGATCGTGTTGTTCCGATGTTGCCTGAAGTGCTATCAAATTTTGCCTGTTCTTTAAGACCCAATGAAGACAAGTATTGTTTTTCTGCACTTTTTGAAATGGACGAAGAGTCTAAGATTCATCGGGAATGGTTTGGGAGAACTGTGATTCATTCTGATCGCCGATTCTCCTACGAAGAAGCTCAACAAATAATAGAAACAGGGAAAGGGGATTTTAATGATGAGATACTGGTCTTAGATAAACTATCAAAACAGCTGAGGGCAGATCGATTTAAAAAAGGATCTATCAATTTTAACACGTTAGAGGTTAAGTTTAAACTAGATGAGAAAGGAGATCCACTTGGAGTATTCTTAAAAGAACAAAAAGATGCCAATAAACTGATTGAAGACTTTATGTTGTTAGCAAACAAGAGAGTAGCTGAGTTTATCGGAGCAAAGCAAAAAGCAAAACCTTTTGTATATAGAATTCATGATAACCCTGATCCTGAAAAGCTAGAAACTTTCAGTCAGTTTATTAAAAAGTTTGGATACCGAATTGATACTACTTCTCCAAAAGGAATTTCTCAAACTTTAAATCGTTTAATGACTGAAGTAGAAGGGACAGCTGAGGAAGGCTTAATTTCCCAACTGGCCATTCGAACTATGGCGAAGGCTGTCTATTCCTCACATAATGTTGGGCATTATGGTTTGGGATTCAAATTTTATTCACATTTTACTTCGCCTATTCGTCGATATCCAGATGTGATGGTACACCGTTTGTTGCAGCATTATCTAGATGGGGGGCAGGCTGTCAATCAAGAAGAATTAGAGGAGAAATGCAAGTATACCTCAGGAAGAGAAAAGTTAGCAACTGAAGCCGAACGAGCGAGTATAAAATTTATGCAAGTAAAGTTCATGCAAGGGAAGGAAGGAGAAGTTTTTGGAGGGCTTGTTTCAGGTGTGAGCGAATGGGGGCTTTTTGTAGAATTAGAAGAGAACAAGTGTGAAGGTTTAGTTCGAATGAAGAGTTTACGGGATGATTTTTATCAATTTGATCCTGAAAACTATGCTATCTCAGGACGAAGATCTGGAAAAATTTATAGGATTGGTGATGAGGTAACCGTTAAAGTATTGAAGGCTGATTTATCTAAAAAACAGTTGGATTTTGACATGTTAAGTGACTTTTAAAACTATTTGTTTGCCGTCGGATTTTAGAGAAAATTTGGAATTTGTGATCTTAGGTGATTTGCCCATTGATTCATTGATTAACTTTGAAAAATATTCATAAAAGAAGCTCGTGGCGAATTTATTTAAGAACAAATCAGATCAAGAAGTTAAGATTGGAAAGCCTGAATGGTTAAAGACTAAGATTTCTTCTGGTAAAGAGTATCGAGAGACTAAAAAGGTGGTGAAAGACCACAAGTTGCATACCATTTGTGAGTCAGGGAAATGTCCTAATCAGGCAGAATGCTGGAGTGCAGGAACAGCCACTTTTATGATTTTAGGAGATACTTGTACTCGGTCTTGCCAATTTTGTAATGTAGCTACAGGGAAACCCGAAGAGCTAGATCCTTTTGAAGCACTAAGAGTAGCAAAGTCGATTAAGTTGATGAACTTAAAGCATGCAGTAATTACATCTGTAGATAGAGACGATTTAGCTGACGGAGGAGCAAATGCATGGAAGAGAACAGTAGAATTAACTAGGAAACACAATCCAGGAATTACGATTGAGACACTAATTCCTGATTTTAAAGGAGAGTGGGAGAACTTACAGCCTATTATTGATGTTGCTCCTGAGATTGTTTCTCATAATATGGAAACTGTTCGAAGAATTACTTCGAAAGTAAGGGTTCAGGCAAAATACGACCGGAGTTTAGAAGTTTTAAAACGCCTAAAAGAAGGTGGAATTGAGAAAACAAAGTCTGGAATTATGGTTGGTCTTGGTGAATTTAGAGAAGAGGTTTTAGAGACTATGGATGATTTAAGGTCTGTTGGAGTAAGCGTTTTAACGATTGGTCAATATATGCAGCCTACGAAAAAACATTTAGCAATAGCAGAATTTATACATCCCGATGTTTTTGCTTTTTATAAGGAAGAGGGGTTGAAAAAAGGATTTGCTCATGTTGAGAGCGGCCCTCTAGTCAGATCTTCTTACCATGCAGAAAAGCACATTTAAGGATTTCCTTTCAGTACTTTGATAATGGTTGTTTTACCTTTATCTGTCGTTGCTTTTTAACAAATAAATACTTTCAGTATCTTTCAATAGGATATTGAAGTGGTCAATCAATGAGAAATGCTGTTGACTAATTAGTTTAATCAAAATTATCCTTGAAATACTAACCTTTACAGCAGTGACTCTATAGCATTGACATAGCGAGAGACGATAGGAACGACCTTTCGGGCTCTTCGATACACTTACAATTTCATTGAAATCACTCAGAGTCCGAAAGGATCCACGTTCGTAATTAACAGATTAGTAATTCGCAATTAATTCAACTATTCCTTCACAATCTTTATCGTAGCACTCTCTCTAGCTTCTCCGATTGCTTGTAACAAGTATATCCCTTGTGGTAAATCTGATATATCAAACTCAAACTTTCTTTCTGTCACATTCAGTGGAGCAGAAATAGGGACTTCTCTTCCTAAGAGAGTATACAGATGAAAACTTAAACTTTGATTCGATTTGTTTTCGATTAATAATCGTCCAAAAGTTGGATTTGGGTATACTTTTAGGCCTTTTAACAGGCTATTTTCTTGAGTGACCGATGTAATAATAACAGTATCTCCACCATTAAAGGTCCGATATAATTGTCCAAAACCTGCTGCATATACCCTATCCTCATCAAAAGTAAAAACATCAGTCATATCATCAAAAAAATCACCAGAACTAGGTGGACCTGACCGTTGATTGATCCAAGTCTCTCCTCCATCAACAGTCTTTTTAATATTAAATTTTTCAGGAATGTATCCGACTGAATCATTAGCAAATTCAACCTCTGAAGCACCAAAACTTACTATCGAGTCTGAAATCAAATTCCAAGTTCCACCAGAATCAGTAGAGTGATATAATAACATACTAAATAAAGTACCGTAAGAAAGGATATAAATAGAAGATGAATTAGGTATATCCATATTCAGTATTGATATCGTTCTAGTTGGATCCACTAAAATCATATTCCAACTTATTCCTTGATTTATTGTCTTAAAAATTTTACCATTCTGTCCTACAAGAAAGCCAATTGAATCGCTGATAAAGTCTATATCATAGACAATCTCTGATGAATCGTTAAATGGAATTGAATTCCAAGTCATCCCTATATCATTTGACTTCAGCAATTTTGTGTTGCTTGATCCACTAGAGAAGTATTCAATTCCTATTGCAAAAATAACAGAGTCATTTGCCTTTTCAATATAGTCTATATGGTAAGGAAAAAAGGTAGTGTCCCAAGTCAAGCCTTCATCAACAGTTCTCGCAATAACTCCTTCATTATAAATATTCCAATTGATATTTCTATGTGAGCCAATCGCAATTGCAATAGTAGAATCTACATGAATCACTTTTTCAAAAGAAAAAGAATCTACTTCCAGACTAGTTATCCATGTTATACCACTATCTTGGGTAGTAATAAGCGAACCTTTATATCTATTATAGCGGAATGACTTTGAAGTTAAACAAGCAGCTATTCCTTTTTTGGGACTAGAAAAGCTAATGGAAAGGACAGCTGGTAAAGTATCAGTAAAAGGAAAATATACTGTTTCCCACTGTGCAAAGGCTCCGGTAGAACTAAACAACATAAAAAGAACGATATAAAACTGATTCATCTTTTCTAACCTTAGAAACTCATATTTAAAATTTCACTCCTAATTAACTCATCTTTCATTGGTTATTAGGCATCATTAATTAGTAATTACTTTTCACAATCTTTATCGTTGTACTCTCTCTGCCTTCTCCCAGCACATTGAGAAAATAAATTCCATTCGGCAAACCTTCCAACGAAAGTTCTATTTTACTTCCGTCTGCTTTTGTCAGACTTAGCGAAGTCGAAATCTCTTTGCCCAAAATACTAAACAAACGAACTTTCAATTGTTGATTCGATTGATTCTCCAATACAAATTTTCCAGTGGTAGGATTGGGATAAACCTTTAATTGTGTTTTAAGAATATTTTCTCTTAAGCCATTGGGTGTATCCAAAGGAAGGCTATCGCAATTCCCCAAATAAACATCATCTAGATAATAATAAACCTGCTCATATGGTTTAGCTTTCCCTCCAGTTTCTAACTTTAACGTATCTAAGGATTCCATCGCAAAACGTCCAATCGTCATAAATTTTTCCCCTCCTTGTGCCACAAAGGAAGCATTTACTTTTGTCCAGTTCTTTGTATCTGTAAAAAAAGTAGAATCGTTGAATTGAATTTGAGGAATTAAGCTTAAAGTTTGAAACCTTACCTGCGAGGAATCTATTTCGTTTTGACTAAAAAAAACGCCCAATTTGTTCTTAATCGCATATTGAGAAGAATCCGCCAAACTCATATACACTTGAAAACAATAGGTTGAATCTTTTTCTAATGGTGTTTTTAATTCA
>JAESST010000505.1 GCA_016763995.1 Flavobacteriales bacterium
GCCAAAATGGTTCAAGTGAGTCAGCAAACGGGGCCCCGACAGGCGTACTTTAAATTCGATGAAATATTTATAAGGTAGCATAAGCCTAGCAGCCTGTTGAAAAACCCCCTATAAAGTACAATAACGCAAATTTAAGGATGAGTGGTACCCATGCGCGGAGAGATAGATCCACAGGCATGCATGTTCAGTTATGTTGACCTGGAAAGCAGGATTCCCCCAGACCATCCCATCCGCAAAGTACGAAAGATTGTCGATAAGGCCTTGGAAGAAATAGAAATTTGGTTCGATGATCTTTATGCCACGGGTGGGCGTCCCTCGATACCGCCCGAGATGCTGATACGCGCCTCTCTGCTACAAATTTTATTCACAGTACGTTCCGAGCGTCAGCTATGTGAACGGATTGACTACGATTTAATGTTCCGTTGGTTTGTCGGCCTGGGCATGGATGACCCGATGTGGGATCACTCCACGTTCAGCAAAAACCGAGAACGTCTGATGGCGTCTCAAATTGACGAACTTCTTTTTGAAGCCATCAAGAAGCAAGCCTACGCAAAACAATTACTTTCCCGAGATCATTTCACGGTTGATGGCACATTGCTCGAAGCGAGTGCATCGCTTAAATCCTTCAAACCCAAAGATAGACCCAGGGAAAAGCCCCCAGGGCGAGGTGATCGCGAGGTCGATTTTCATGGACAAAAGCGCAGTAACAAGACCCATGAGTCGACAACGGATGGTGATTCGCGTCTATTCAGAAAGGGGCCGGGTAAAGAAGCTAAGCTCACTTACATGGGCCATATACTGACCGAGAACCGGAATGGGTTCATTGTCGAGACGGAGGTCACCCCTTCGGGAACAAGGCAGGAGTGGGACGCCGGAATAAGCATGTTAGCCGGGCAAAGTACCCGACCAGGCCAAACCATCGGCGCGGACAAGGGATATGACACCGGAGACTTTGTCCTGGGGTGTCGCGCTTTCGGTGTGACCCCACATGTTGCTGCGAAGAAATCGAGAGGTGCGGTCGATGGCAGGACAACGGGTACGGAAGGGTATGCTATCAGCCAGCGGAAACGAAAGAAGGTGGAAGAGTGCTTTGGCTGGATGAAAACCTTCGGGCTGATGCACAAACTACGGCACAGAGGCAGGGCCAATGTCAGTTGGATATTCCGGTTGACGGCGACGGCCTACAATATCACTCGACTGAAGGCATACGCTTAGATGGGAGAGCTCCCGACAGGCAATACGGCCTTCTCAGTCTATGTAGGCCGACGTAGACGTCAGGTAGCCGAACAGAATAATTCTGATCGGCTATTCAGTACTGCCACGTCATTTTACAAACACCTGGACAGCGGGAATTTAAAAGATGGAAAACCCCTATCAACGTCCAAATTCTTACCTTTTTCAACAGGCTGCTGATATGTTGTGACCTGTCAATCGATTCCGTCATTGTTTCATATTTTCCTCTCTCAGTAAGCCCTTGAGACAGAGCAGGGGGCTTCTAACGACGGTTGATCAATCTGATATTCGCGGGTCGGAACCGCCTGACAAATCTTCGTCGTGGAGCCACCTCTCTCTAGAGTCGAGGGTCGTTCCGGTTACCCGGACGCCTCTTAGCAGCCACGAGGGTTCTCCTGTCGGCACCCCACTCTGTCGCAAGGACTCACTGTTTCATATCCTGTTTGACCCGTTTTCATACCATGATCTATCCAATTTACACGAGTGCTTCACTGGGTTGCTTTCCCATTACCTCACAGGCAATTGCCCAGATAAATCCCGTCAACTCTCGGGCAACCGCTACGCAGGTTTTTTGTGGCAGCAACCCACGCTTGTTCAGTGCCTGGTACCGTCCACACAGGCGCTTTTGTGCCTTCCATGCGATACCTTGCACCTTATCAGTCGTTTGCTCAGCTCGCCGCTGTATAGCAGCTGTCTTACGGGCCGGGAAACGGTAACACCACGCAGACTCAATCAATAACCGCCGCACATGGCCATTGCCCGCCTTCGTAATTCCACCGCGACGAGTCTTCGGGCCACTGGATGACTCGCTGGGCACTAAACCCAAATAGCTCATCAATTGACGCGGTGAATCAAAGCGGCTTATGTCGCCAAGTTCGGCCATGATCGTCATTGCCGTGATCAGGCGACAGCCTCGCAGCGCCATTAGCCCTTCCACTACCGGGGCCAAACTCCAATTGGAAAGCGCTTTGGTCATTTCTTGTTCAAGGTCCGCCACGCGCTGTTGTTGCTGCTTCACGCTGTCGATGTATTCCTGCAATACCACTTGCTGAACCGGATGTGCAAACTTGATACCTTCCAGCCAACGCCAGTAGGCCTGTGTCCATTTGCTCTTCTTGCTGTCATATCCCTGCCCATGGCGTAACAAAAATGCTGATAAACGCTGCCGGGCCTGGCGTTCAAGATGCTTCATATCCTCCCGGGCGCGGGTCAGATCCCGTATCGCTTCCTGTTCCTCGTCGGGCACCCACACCGGTGTTAATTCTCCAGCCCGATGCAGGCGCGCCAGGTTCTCACTATCACGTCGGTCCGTTTTAACCCGGTCTCCCGGCCTGGTCGGTATCAGCGAGGGCGCCACGACACTGCAATCATGCCCGGAGCCACTGATCTGACGGTAGATGCCGTAGCCGCACGGCCCCGCTTCGTAGCAATAGGAAGTGACCTCCCCATTCGGGCTTACGTCCTTCATCAGTTTTGTAAGCGCCCTGGGCGTATTGGCAATTTCACCGTAATAACGTGGTTTGCCGCCTGCAATATCAGCAATTGCAACGGCTATCGTATCCTTGTGTGTATCCAGTCCGACATACTTGATAAACTGCTTCATGACTTACCCTCCTCTATTATGGCTCTGAGCCGAAGATGTTCCGTCCTTAGCTTAATCCATGGTGTTGAGGACGGGTAGGTCACTACATAATGTCTAGCTCCTCTCCCCTGACCGATGCCAGCAGATTTTCGCATACTACAGGTACCTGCTTACGCACAGCTGCCGCGGTCTTTGCGTTTGGTGTATTGGTGACATCACCAAGTCCAAATACATTAGTATATTTATCCGAACGCAATGTGTATTTATCAACGGCAAGCCAACCCGAATTATCTGCACAGGGACTGGAACTGATAAATTCAGGGGCACGCTGAGGTGGCACAACATGTATTACGTCAAAGTCGACTTCCACTTTATTTTCACCCTGTTGAAAAAAAGCTTTTTTGGCAGGGCCATCAATAGCCACCAGGTTCGATTGCAGATTTAATTCAATGTCATAACGGTCAATATATTTATTGAGCGGGGGTACAAACTCAGCAACACCAAATAAAGTCGGTGTTGCAGTATGAAACTCGATGTCAAAGTCATGGAGACTCTTATGCTTTTCCCAATTATGAGCCGCCAGGTACATAATCTTTTGCGGTGCTCCAGCACATTTAATCGGCATTGGCGGTTGTGTAAAAAGCACACGACCGGCATTAATGGATGCCAAACATTCTCGTGTGTACTCAGCATAGTGCAACAGATAATTGCTACAGACGCCATTTTTGCCGATAGTATCTTCCAGCCCCTCAATACCCTGCCAGTCTAAAACCAGGCCCGGACATACCACCATATAGTCATAGCTAATCGACTTTCCGGAATCCAGCAAAACGGTATTATTTTTCGGCTCAAGTTTTATCACAGCAGATTTAAGCCATCGAACCCCAGAAGGCAAAACATCCACTTCCTTGCGAATAGTCTCGTCGGCGTCAAAGGCATTTGCCCCAACCAGAGTAAAAGCTGCCTGGTAATAGTGCTTTTCGGAGGGCTCTATTAATGCTATATGAAGACTTCGATCGCGTTTCAATAGACTCGCAGCAACCGCTATTCCCCCAGCGCCACCACCCACCACAACTATCTGATAATGTTCTCCTGCCAGTGTATTAGCCATACCAACCTCCCATCGGCTTCCTATTAATAGATCTTATGTTTTGTTAGTGGACTGCCAAAGCGCACTGGATCGACGCCCGGTGCGGCAATAAGCCAGTACTACACCGCCATTAACAAGAACTTCCCTGAATTTGCTACTCTGATTTACCGTATCATCAGGATTGGTCATAGGTAAATATACAAACTTAATACCCGCTGCTTCTGCCGCTGCGGAAATGAGTTCAGAACTCGTTTGATCCGCTTCACCATCTGGCCGGTTGCACACTAATGTATTAACTCCAAGAGGAACCAATCGTTTAATATCACTCACTTCAAGCTGGCCGGCGACGTATACATCGGGAGCCAACTTGGTAAACTCTACCGCTTCAGTCAATTTCTTCTCCAGTCCATTTCTCTACAAGGAGAAATTTGTTTTATCTACATAGTTTCAATTACCTCTACAGCGCTTTAATAGTAGGTAATTTTGAAGTATAGCCAATCAAAATATGATTACAAATATTATAAAATACAAACTCAACATAACATTTAGTCACACAGAAAATTCTGCGTAAAGAGAGCGACCTGGCGGCATGCATGCGTATAGGGGTTTAGGCTTACTTAAAAGTACGAGTTAGTAGAGTAATCTGTGTGACAATCAAAAACCCAACTGCAGACAAATAACCATGACCAGTCAAAATACCTTGAAGACCTTTTTACTCGACTATTGCGCAGCATTTCGTCCCGGTAACATATCGGCCGTTGTCGAATTTTATCA
>JAESST010000506.1 GCA_016763995.1 Flavobacteriales bacterium
ACTCAGGCAATTACTGATTTTGGACTTGCTTTTCCAAGCGCGTCTATAGAAGAAGATGCTGTTATGTTTAGCTCTTTTGTAAATGAAATGTACGGTACAAGTTTGAATTATTATTCCATCATAACCTTTAAAAATCTCTGTGATTCTTTAGCAGGTGGGGGAATAATTACAGATGGTTTTACAGAGGAAGCATTAGATTTTTTAGTTATTCTGAACGATTTAGTTCTAGATGGCTTTACTACTGAAACTACCTATGGCGATGATTATATACCTTTGCCAAGTTATTTTAACAGTAGTTTTCATACTTGCGATGATGAAGCGTTACCTTTTGTTCATAGTACTTATGTTGATCCTTCATCAGGGAAACTTAGTTTCCGCTTAGGAACAAATATCGGAGTTGCTCCTTATTGTGATTTTTGTCCTAAAGGCTCTATTACATTTGAGGCAGAAACTTTTGGGGGCTGGTTACCAATAGAGGTCTACGATCATATCATTGAATTTACAGGAATTTATTTGACAGCATCAGATTTGGCTACAGGCCCACCACCTGCTATAACAGAGTTTCATCTCACTGCATTGGTAGAAGATCCCGCCGACGGAGAGCCAATTGAGATCAATATTTTAGTAAGTAATAACTGCTTTTCTGTTTTTGGAGGAAATATACTCTGTGGTAATTATGTGCCAGAAATAGAAGACGATTGTGTAGATGCCTTAATTGCTTCTGCAGAAATGGAGGCAGAAGCTGAATATGGAGAATACTTGGCTACCATGAAAGAACAGTTTGTTACCGATTATATTGAAAGCTGTCGAGGAGTAGAAGAAGAATACAATTATTCTTATTTGGCAAATCGTTACCATCATACCTTGGCCTATTACGATAGAGCAGGCAACTTGGTAAAAACAGTCCCACCAAAAGGCATTGTCGGTCTAGCGAGTACAGAAATCAATGAAGTACAATTAGATCGTGCTGGAGCAGTGGGAGGGGTACCCCATGTGAATAACCACAGTTTCGTAACAAATTATTATTACAATGCACTCAATCAACCAATACAAACAGTCACGCCAGATGGCGGTACGTCTAACTTTTGGTACGATGATTTAGCACGATTGGTAGTTAGCCAAAATGCAAAACAAGCCAACGACCTAACAGCTGAAGTAATTGCAGGAGATCCATTGAGCGGAATAACTCCAACCCAAGCCTATTCTTATTCTCGTTTCGATGAATTGGGAAGACCAATTGAAATGGGTGAATTTGTGCAGCCGACTGACATTACAAAAGCCATTGCAAAGAATCCTTTGAGTTTATTCACTTGGTTAAATCAATCTGGAGTAGGGCGTTATCGAAACCAAGTGACACGTATTGGGTATTCCGACCCAACTAGCACCGATGCATTAGCCGAGTTTGGAGCAACGGAACAAGGGGATATTCGAAATAGAGTATCTTCTATTTCTACAGTACAAGGTTATGTGCAAATGCTTGGGCCTTGGACCTTTCCAATACCTGATTATTTAAACCATTATGCCTATGATGTACATGGTAATGTAACGACTCATTTGCAGGAGAATACCGATTTAGTGGCAGATGGACGCCAATTTTTTAGAAGCGATTATGAGTACGATTTATTGACAGGGATTCCACACTATTCGCATTTCCAGAAAGGGAAAATAGATCAATTTTCTCACCGATATGAGTACGATGCCGACAATCGTTTAAAAGAAGTGTATACCTCTAAAGATGGATGTATTTGGGATAGAGATGCTGAATATACCTACCGTTTAGATGGGAAATTGGCACGAACCGAATTGGGAGAACTACAGGTTCAAGGAATGGATAAAGCGTACACCCTACAAGGTTGGATCAAAGCCATGAACAGTACAGTGCTCGATCCTTTGAAAGACATGGGCAAAGATGGGCGACAGTTCATCGGTTCTTTAGCTTCTTTAAGTTCTCAAGTGGCGCAAGATGCCTTGGCCTTTACTTTAGGCTATTATGAAACAGATTACAAATCCATCGATACAGACCCTAGTAATCAATTTTTGGGAACAAGTATCGGAACCGCTTTTGGAATGGATCACAACGCATTGTTTAATGGAAACATTAGCAGTACAACAACTGCTATGATGGATTTGGAAGAAAATCCTATTAATGTGACAGGAACTGCTTACCGTTACGATCAGCTGCATCGTTTAAAAGAAACGCATGTGTTTTCTGCTACAGACATTACTGCATTGAATTCTTTTGTGAATGCCGACCGTCAAAATTTAACAGCGAGCCTATTACCTGGAATAAGCCCTGCTTTGGGAGATTATGAAGTGCACATCAATTACGATCGGAATGGCAACATTCTAGAGTTAGATCGTAGAGCTCACGACCAAGGCGCAGTAGCAAATAAAATGGATGCCTTTAGCTACAATTATATCGACGCAGTCAATAATAACTTATTGGGACGTGTAAAAGATGACGCAACTGCTACCACTTATGATGACATTAAAGAAGATCAATTGACTGGAAATTATGAATACTATTCTGACGGAACTTTAAAAAGCGATGCACAAGAAGAAATTGCCTACCTAGAATGGTACCCGAATGGTAAACTCAAAAGAATATTTAGAACGCCTAGTTCTACAAGACCCGATATGTATTTTGAATACAACCCAATGGGAAATCGTGTGTTGAAAGTAGAAATGCCCAAAGATGTAAGTGGAAATCTTCTACCTGAAGCACAGTGGAACTTTAGTTGGTATGGAATGGATGCTAACGGAATTCCAATGGGCATTTACCAAAAAACAGAAACAGAAAGTGTTCTTCATCGAATAGAAGCAAGCATTTATGGTTCGAAGCGATTAGGCTTAGATACAAGAAGAGTGGAAATACTAGATGAGACACCTCTTTACGACTTAGATGATTTGGTAGAAGATGTTGCTTGTGGTACTGCAGGAAGTTGGTACATGAATGAAATGGCAGGAACAACATATAGCTTAGGAGATGTAGATGCCGATTTAGAAACGGATTTAACGATTACAAATACCACTTTGTCCAACTTTAGAGTAATGCAAACGATAAATACAGTAATTGGAGAAAGCTATACCGTAAATTATGAGATTTTGGCTAAAACTGTTACTTGGATATATAGTAGAGCACAAGCATGTACAGGCGGTGGCGGAACCTTAGGTTCTTTAAATGCCGCAGCAACAGGCATATATTCTTATAGTTTTACGGCTACATCTGATCAAAGTAAAATCTATTGGAGGGGCTGGGGAAGTACAGGAAATTTCACTCTAGAGAATGTACAAATTACAGGGTCAGGAGATGTGTATGAATTAGAAGGAGCTCCAAGCTATCACCATAGAATTATTGGTGAAAAAATGTACGAGTTAGGCGACCATTTGGGCAATGTAAAAGAGGTGATTACAGATCGTAAAATCGTTGAACCAGTGGAAGTGAGCATTTTGAACTCTTTTGTAGAAGGAAACCCTTGTGGAGTGGCAGGTACATGGTTTTTAAACCAATATCCGGGTACAACGCATGCTTTAAGTGATTTTGATGCAGACGGAGAAATGGATTTAACCCTAGGGCATTTGACCACCAGTTTTATGGGCGTATTGACCATTAATACTGAAATTGGCGAGACTTATACGGTAAGTTACGATATACTTGACCAAACAACTACTTGGGTATATGGCCGTGCTAAAACCTGTCCTGGTGGCGGAACTGTTATTGGAATGCACAATGCCCCGGCTGTTGGTTCATATTCCTATATCTTTATAGCAACAACAGCTCAAACTAAAATTTCGTGGAATGGGCAAGGCATTCCGCCGGGTGGTGGAAGTTTCACTTTAGGAAACATCAGCATTACCGGAGCAGGAGATATTTTTGGAAGCGGAGGAAGCTCTTTATTGGCCTTATTGCCAGATATTGTTTCTTTTAAAGATTATTATCCTTTTGGAATGGAAATGCCAGGTAGAAAAGGAGCATTAAGTGGAGCTCAGGGCTACCGTTATGCCTTTAATGGCATGGAACAAGATCAAGAAGTATCTGGAAGTGGAAATTCTTATACCACCATGTTTCGCCAATATGATCCTCGTTTGGGCAGATGGAAATCTTTAGATCCATTAGCATCTAAATATCCTGGAGCAAGTCCTTTTTCGGCGTATAACAACAACCCTATTTATTTTGTTGATCCGTTAGGATTGGAGGGGTTAATTTATGATGGGGAAGACCCAAAAAGTGATAATAAAACTACTGCTGTAGCAAAAGAAGGAGATACTCATAGTAATAATAGGCCAGGACCTGCTATTCTTATAATCAATTGGGTTGATCATGAAACGGGGAAGATTGTCGATGAACCAGAGTTTATTGAGAACCCAACCGGCTATCAATTAAAACAATATGGTATTGATAAGAATGAGTATGGACCCAACGAAGTGATTGAAACTTGGTTTTACAAAGATACAAAATATCAAAAAGAACCAGGGCTAGCAGGACTATACCATCAGCCTGTTAACCCTGATCCGATGAGTAATGAGACTATTGTAAAAAGTCGACAAA
>JAESST010000507.1 GCA_016763995.1 Flavobacteriales bacterium
AGCTAACTCAAGACGGTAAAAAACTAAAGTATTCTATTGAAGGAACAATTTTAGAAGTAGAGTTAGCAAAGCCAATCTTACCAAATACAAGCACAATTTTTAAAATGGATTTTAATGCGCAGGTTCCATTACAAGTGCGTCGTTCTGGTAGAGATAATAAGGAAGGCATTCGATATTCGATGACGCAGTGGTATCCTAAAATGGTTGAATATGACTTGGAAGGATGGAACGCTAATCCATACATCGGAAGAGAATTTCATGGAGTTTGGGGAAGCTTTGATGTGAAAATTGCTATTGATAAAGAATACGTTTTAGGTGGTACAGGATATGTTCAAAACGGGGATGTTGTTGGTCATGGTTATGGAAGCGAAAAGTTAAGTGCTCCACAAACTCAAGGAGAACGATTAACATGGCATTTTAATGCCCCTATGGTTCACGATTTTGCTTGGGTAGCTGATCCTGATTTTAAGCACACGCAAATTAGTTTGGATAATGGTACGAAGCTTCATTTCCTTTATCAACCGGATACAGCTTATACGGGCTGGGATAGCTTGCCTTTTTATGGGAAGAGAGCTTTTGAAATTATGAACGAAAATTTTGGTGAATATCCGTACAAGCAATATACTGTTGCTCAAGGTGGCGACGGAGGTATGGAGTACCCGATGATGACTTTGATTACAGGAAAGAGAAGTAAAAGAAGTTTAATAGGAGTAACGACTCACGAAGTAAATCATTCTTGGTATCAGCATTTATTAGCCACTAATGAAGCGAAATATCCTTGGATGGATGAAGGCTTTACCTCTTATGCTTCTGAATTTGTAATGAGTCGATTATTTTCCTCTGTCAAGCCATACAAGCCATATGTAGGTAGTTATCGTTCCTATTATGGTTTAGTTAAATCAGGTAAGCAAGAAGCGTTAACAACACATGCCGACCATTATGAAACCAATAGAGCTTATGGAGCTGCAGCTTATTCTATGGGATTAATTTTTCTGAATCAGCTTGGGTATATTATTGGAGAGGATGTATTAATGGCAAGTATGAGAAGGTATTTTAATGAGTGGAAATACAAGCATCCAACTCCTAATGATTTTATTAGGGTTGTAGAAAAACAAAGCGGATTAGAGTTAAGTTGGTATTTAGAAGAATGGATAGAAACAACGAATAGAATTGATTACGGAATTAAATGGATGCAAGAGAAAGAAGGTAAGACAAGTGTGCTTATTGAGAAGAAAGGAAAATTATCTATGCCATTAGATGTAAAAATAGTTTATGAAGGAGGAAAGGAGGAGTGGATTAATATTCCACTTCGAGTTATGAGAGGAGAGAAAAAGGCTGAATCTTCTATGGAAGACTATAGAGTTGTTGCTGATTGGCCTTGGACTTATCCGACTTATGAGCTTATTTTAGATGAAAAAATCAATAAAATTAAGTCTATTGAGATTGACCCAAGTGGTAGAATGGCAGACATAGATAGAACAAATAACACATATCCTGAACAAGACAATACAATTTTTCGTTCAAAATAATAGTTTAGAAGCAACGAATTGTTAGTTTCTGTAATCTTATAGTTATGAAAAAAGTAGTTTATTTAATAATGGCATTGGGAGTATTCAATTTTACTTCTTGTATTGATGACGATGATGGAGGCACTCCAGATGTACCGCCATTAGATAAAGGAAATATTGAGGTGAATAGAATTATTATTTCATTTACATCATCTGCAAATACATCTGATGTAAGATCATTTGAATACTATGATGCTGATGGATTTAACTCTGGAAACCCTCCTTCAATAAATGAAACCATTGAGTTGGATGTTCCTGCATCAGGAACAAATTTACCTTTTGATTCAAAAACTCAATTGTTCAAAGACAACAATGAAGTTACCTCGGGAGTCGAAAATTTAGGAACTAAATATATTATTTGCTACAGAGGTTGGGCTCAGGAGAATTTTAGATTGACCGGTATAAATAATGATGTTAGTGGGAAAAAGTTAGGTACAGAAGTTGAATGGCTATTATCTAATGAAAATGGCTCAGGAAATATTAGAATTACATTAAATTATTTACCTTTAGTCAAAGAAGGAATTTGTGATGCAGGGTTTCGTATTTTTGAGACAACATTGAATTACCAGAATAAATAAAATTTTATAATATGTTTTCTCGAAAATTGATTCCAATAGGCCTAATCTTTCTATTTACTTTATCTCTTCTTTCGTTTACATCATGTGGAGGCAGGAAAAAAGGATATAAACCTGCTAGCACAAAAGTAAAGTCAGGAAGTGGAATGGGAAACCGGGGTCATAAGAACAAACATGTATGGGGTAAATAAATAGAAGCTCTACCGTGTTTTAAAAAAAGTGCTTGTTTATTGAACAAGCACTTTTTTTATGTTTACTCGTTGATTGTTTTGGTTTATTACTTCAAGAAAATAAACTCCGCTGGAAAGTTGAGAAGGAATAGTAAGGTATTGAGTGTTCTCTTCTATAATCAGTTTACCTTCTTTAGAATACAACTTTAATTGCATAGATGTGTCTCCTACTGTTAATATGTTTCCTTTCAGAATAGGGTTTGGATAAATTGATAAATCATCTGTTTGAGTGATTGATGTTTCCTGTGAGGTTGTAATTGGAATACAGAAAGTATCAGTACTTAAAGCTGAAAAAAAAGTATTTTCAAAGAATAAAGTATCTGTACCCAAGAGTGTAATTAAGGCGTACCCATTACCAAAATTCCCACTTAGATCATTAAACCCATCGCTTCGAGAATCGTAAAGATTAAATCTAAAACAATCATTGTAAATACAAAGAGTATCTCTGTAAGTGAGCCCTCCGTTAACATTAGGGTATGCGTCACTACTATAGAGCAGAGAATTTGAATTGATTTCTAATAAATCCCAGGAAGTTTCACTTCCATAGTTATCAGTTTTAACCGTAACCACTATCTCAGTAGGGTTTATATTTGAATTAGCTATAAAGCTATTAGAATCTAAGTTATTTGTCAAATTTTGATCTACTAATGGGCTTGGAACTCTTACTGTTACATTGAATGTGTTTGCCCCATTCATTGGGGTTAAAGAAGGGAGTAAGATCGTTGTAACTTGCTGTCTATTTAAGCTAATGGTGTATAAAATACTTTGGACAGTTCCGGAGTTTAATTGATAGTCAACATAGAAACTATCTATAGGATTATTCCCAATGTTTCTAATAATCAATGAAGGTTGTATACTTGTTGCACAAATAAAATCATCTATTCCGTCAATTTTTAACAGTGCTAAATCAATGTTATTTACTGCAGGATTAGGATCTAAACCATCTATTACTGTAATTCCTGTATTATTTGGATCTAACCAGTGTTTTAATTGTCTAGCTGTATCAGGATTCGTATTCCAAGAATAAGAGAATTTACCAAAATAATCTTGCGCTCTATTTCCGCAAGCAGCATCTCCACCTTCTAGTTGACCCGTAATTCTTTGATTTTGATCAAATAATGGAGAACCTGAAGATCCTCCTTCAGTAGTTCCTACTTCCCAATTGCTTACTTGCCAGTGTGTTGTTCCTGGGGCATAATAACTTGAATTAGTAGGTGCATCAGTGTCTACTGAAATTTTCATAACATCTCCTCTTGGATGGTGAATTCCTGTAGATCCTGTAGAAGGAATATTTACATTAGACCAACCTGCATAGAATACATTGTAACTTAAAGGAGGAGTTGTACTTAAAACACGTAATTCAAAATCGGAAGAATTACCAGTAGCAATTGCTCTTCTTGAACTTCCACTTATAGAATTTGTTGTAATTCCATCTGTATTAGGAGAGCAATTTGGACTTTCATAACCAAAGATAAAAATCGAGTTATTACGTACACTACAATGAGCCGCTGTTAAAAAGAACGGGGTAGAGTCTTGAAGAGCATTATTAATTAAGGCTCCTGTACAAATTCTTGTGTTGAATGAAGTGGTAATCATTACAACTGATCGTTTAATGTCTTGCCAGTTATCTCCTTCCGAGCAGTTTACGTTGACGTTGCAATTCCCAGAGCTTTGAAATATAGTTCGAATTTTTGGATGTATATCTCTGTATCCATAGATTAGTTCATTGATCGATAAAGCGATTTGATTCTTTTCTTGAGTAGGAACAATTAATTCTAGGCTTATTGAGCTACCTTTTATCGGTCGAATAGAAAATTTTCTATCTTCTTTATTATTAATAGAACTAAGAGCTCCTAATACATCCGAATAATCTGCATTATAGATAAATAGTTTTGAAGTTGGAATTAATGAGAAATCATTAAAGTTTAAATTTATGCTTAATGCCTCTTTTGCAACAATTTTTAAGTTCCAAGTACTTAATCCTGTATTATCATCATCAGTCCAAACTCCAGAGTTTTGAATAGAATAATCAACAGGTACTAATGCTCCAAACCTCCAAGGAATATTTTTAATAGGATCTTCTATAATATCTTGTGCTGCAAAAGAGGAAAGGTTAGGTTTAGCTACATTTACTCTAAAATTCTGACTTGAAATAACTTTTTTTTGAGAATAAAAGGAGGGTGGAAACTCAGAGTTTTGTATTTGGGCTTCTGCTTTGAAACAGAAGAACAATACTAAACTGAGTGAAATAAGGCTTAAATTTCTCATTCGTTAAAGTTATTAAATAATATACTCTCATTATATGACGAAAATTAGAAACTCATGGTTTGTTGGTTCTAACTCACGAAAGTCTGCTATTACTTTATATTTAAATGAGTCAAGTAAGAAGCAAGCTTTAGTTGTTTTCGTTCACGGGTTTAAAGGGTTTAAGGATTGGGGGCATTTCCCAATGATTTGTGAAAGAATTGCAGAAAAAGGAATTGCTGTTCTAGCTTTTAATTTTACTCATAACGGAGGCACAGTGAATAACCCAATAGATTTTCCTGATTTAGAGGCATTCTCTCGGAATACTTATTCAAAAGAAGTAGACGATGTAGGACATGTATTTAACTGGATAGTAGCCCACCAACAAGAATATTTTGATAGTGTAGATTTGAATAATATCTCCATTTTGGGACACAGTAGAGGGGGAAGTTTTGCATTATTAGCTTCCAATCGATTTCCACAAATAAAAAAAGTAGTTACATGGGCAGCAGTTGCTGATTTTGAAGAGAGGCTGCCTTCTAAAGAGAAATTAGAAAAATGGGAAGAGTCTGGAGTTTATGTTGTTAAGAATGGTAGAACAAAACAGGATATGCCCATGAATTTTGGGTTTGTAGAAGATTTGATGGCACATGTAATAGAATTGAAAATTGAAAATGCGCTAAGAGAATTAAAGAAACCCATCTTGCTAATTCATGGAAAAGAAGATGAAGCAGTTCATTATGATGATGCTAAAAGAATACAACAATGGAATATGTCTAACATATTATTGGGAATAGAACAATGTAATCATACTTTTAATGGGAAACATCCTTGGACTGAGAAAGAGTTACCTAAAGCAACTATGCAAGCTATTGAGGCAACTGTTGAGCACCTATTGTGTTAGAATTTCATACGTGGATTAGGAGTGCTCTTTAATTGACCAAATTCATTTGCTTCATATAAAAAATGCCCGGCCATTGCAATCATAGCCCCATTATCAGTGCAATAATCGAAATTTGGAATGTGGGATTTCCAGCCTTCTTTTTCTTTCGCTAAAAATCGTTTACGAAGTTCCGAATTTGCTGAAACTCCACCCGCAATAGCAAATTCAGTAATGTTAAGGTCTTTACTTGCTTTCTCGACTTTTCGCATGAGGGTTTCTACAATCGTGTATTGAATGGAAGCACAGATATCATGTAAGTTTTCTTTTACAAAGTGTGGGTTTTTAGCCACATTATCTCTCAAAAAATATAGAATTCCTGTTTTCAAACCGCTAAAACTAAAGTTATAATCTTTCATGCTGCTAATCTTAAAAGGGAAAGCTCTTGGGTTTCCTGATTGTGCATATTTATCTACTAAAGGCCCTCCGGGATATGGGATTTCCATCATTTTCGCAGCTTTATCAAATGCTTCTCCTGCTGCATCATCAATTGTACCTCCTAAAATTTCCATTTCTAGTGCAGACTTTACCAATACAATCTGAGTATGACCACCACTTACAGTTAGGCATAGGAATGGAAAGGAAGGAGTAGAACTATTATCATCGATAAAATGTGCTAAAATATGCGCTTTCATATGGTTTACCTCAATTAAAGGTTTTCCTAATCCCATAGAAAGACCTTTTGCAAAAGAACTACCTACCAATAAAGAACCTAATAATCCTGGGCCTCTTGTGTAAGCTATAGCATCTATTTCATCTAAAGACATGCCAGCATTAGATAATCCTTTCTGTATAACAGGAATGATGTTTTGTTGGTGAGCTCTAGAAGCTAACTCTGGTACAACACCCCCATATTCTGAGTGGATTTCTTGGTTTGCAATAAAGTTAGAAAGGATTTTTCGACCTTTAATAATTGCAACTGAAGTATCGTCACACGAACTTTCAATTCCTAATATAACACTTTGCTTCTCCACCTTTTATATTTTGCTGAACTTTGGAAATTAAAGAGTTCAAAAGTATCAAAAAAGCACTTAAAATATTCTTCGTAGCACTACTCATTATATTGCTGATTATAAGTAGTATTTGGGGTGTTTTCCAAATTCAAAGTGTACAGACCTACGCAGCTCAAAAAGCTGCTGCTTATTTTTCTAAAAAACTGAGTACTCCTATATCTATAAAGAGCTTAGAAGTAGATTTTTGGACTAATGTAATTCTTAAGCAATTTTATATAGAAGATTTAAATCAAGATACTTTAGTTTATTTAGAGACAGTTACTATTGGCATTGAAGGTTTAAGCTTTAATGCTAAATATGTAAATGTAACAGCAGAGCTCATTCAACCTGTGATTAATATTTATAAAAAAGAGGGAGAAGATGAATTTAACTTTGGATTTATTACTTCTTATTTTTCACAAGAGCCCACTGAAAAGAAACACTCTAACTGGGATGTTACCATAAAAGGTGTTAGTATTAATGAAGGAACATTTCATTTTCATGATTATAATAAGGATCGTGTTCCCTATGGAGTGGATTATTTTCATACAGAAGTTCGTGATTTAAAATTGAATGCAACTGAATTTGACTTTGAAGCGGATACTGCTTCTTTTGAATTAAATTTTCTTAGTTTAAAAGATGCTTCAGGCTTTCAGTTGGATAAGCTTTCAGCAAATTTTGTCATATTTCCAGGAGGTATATTTCTTGAAGGAATGAATATTAATGCCAGAACGACCAGCTTAAATGGAGAGTTTTCGATGTTAGCAGAAAGCTTTAGCGATTATGGAGAGTTTATTGAAAAGGTGCAGATGAAATCGGATTTTGAAGCCTCTTTAATTCACATAACGGATCTAGCTTATTTTGTTCCGCAGCTAAAAGGAATCAAAAACTATGTTTATTTAGACGGAGAAATAAATGGGACAGTTAGTAACCTTAAGGGAGGGGATGTTGAAATTATCATCAATAGAGAAACATTTTTAAAGGGTGATTTTGCTTTAAGGGGGCTTCCTGATTTTAAGAATACCTTTATATCTTTAGAGCTGGATGAGTTTAGAACTTCGGCAAAAGGGCTAAGAGAAATACCTTATCCACCATTTAAGAACGGTCAAACAATTAAGGTTCCTGAAAAGCTAGACTTATTAGGGAGAATTAATTTTGAAGGAAATTTTACTGGGTACCCTTCAGATTTTGTTGCATATGGAAAGTTTAAAACTGCACTCGGAGGGATAAATACAGATCTTTTAATGAAAGAGACTGATAATGGGTTAATAGAGTACAAGGGGAAAATAAAAAGCGAGACATTTAAATTGGGAGAGTTATTAGGACAAAAGGAGCTTGGTTCGATAGGACTTAATGTAAAATTAAATGGGCTTGGCTTTACAAGAGAAACAGCATCAATATCTGCAGAAGGGAAAGTAATTTTTATTGAATTTAAAGACTACAAGTACACGAATATTCTTATCAATGGAAGCTTCAATCAAGAACAATTTATTGGAAAACTAGGAATAAATGATAAAAACCTTAAGAGTGACTTTACAGGAATAATCAATATTAACGAAAGCACACCTGTATCTCAGTTTCAGTTAAGGGTGGATAAGGCAAAGTTGGCAAACTTGAACTTATTTAATCAAAGAGATACATCAAGTACATTGAAGTTTACTTCTGTTGTAGATATTAAAGGAAAGAATGTTGATGATTTCTCAGGAAAGGCAACAATCGATAGCTTGAGCTATAAGGATCAAAAATTAGATCATAAGGTGAATAATTTTGAGTTGATTGCAGATAAGAATAGGGAGCAGAGAAAGCTTGAGTTGTTCTCTAGCTTCTTAGACGCTAAAATGCAAGGAGAATATAAGATAAAGGATCTTGTTACTTTGTATCACAACTATGTAAATAACTTTTTCCCTGATTCGAATTACGTTCCTGCTTTTATTCAAAAACAAGATTTTATTGTTGAAGCTCATCTAAAAAATACAAAGCCAATAACTGAGGTATTGTTACCTGAACTAAGCATTGATTCAGGGTTTAATTTAAAAGCAGGATTCAATTCTGAAAATTATTTTTCAACTATTCTTTTGAATGGAAATAACTTAAGATATAAAGAATCAGAATTGATAGATTTCAATTTAAATATTGATTCCGAAAAGGATAGTGTTCGTTTGCAGTTCTTGTCCAAATCGTTATCAATTAACGGTTCACAAAAATTTAATGGCTTATCAATTAACTCAAATATTGAGAATCGTTTAAATCACAATTTAATTCAATGGGATGAGTTTGGTGATAAAATAGAGAAGGGGCAATTAAAAATAGAGAATGAAATAAAATCATTTTATAAAATGGATTTCTTCTTTGTTGATTCTTACTTTTCTGTTAATGACTCTGTTTGGAGAATTGATAGTGGTAATAGAATTACTTTAGATAGTGGAAATTTTAATGTTAATAAACTGTCATTTGGGAACCAACAACAACATCTTCAATTAGATGGAAGGATTTCTTCTTCCCACGAAGATACTCTAGCTATTGATTTGAATAACATAGATTTAGCTTTTATTACTAGCCTCCTGCCTGAAAACACAGTAAACCTTAGAGGAAATGCTAATGGTAATTCGTCTATTGTTGGAGTGTACAAAGATTTCTCGCTCACAACAAACCTTGCATTAGCTGATTTGTTTGTTAATGATGTTGAAATTGGAAGATCAAACTTAAAGAGTACTTGGGATTCTGAAAGTAAATCACTTTTGGTGGATGGTAATCTTGGAGATAAAGAATCAGATATCTTACGATTGAATGGAAGTGTTTTTCCACTTAAGAGTGAGAATAGTTTGGAATTGGTACTTGAATTCAACCAATTTCCGTTGGAGTTAATTCGACCATATATTGAAGACTATGTTACGAATGTTGAAGGAAATTTAAGTGGGAATGTAAAGGTTTCAGGAGAGGCTGAGGAACCTTTATTAAAAGGAACCTTGGATTTGAAACAAACAAAGTTTCATGTGAATTATTTGAATACGGATTATTGGATTGATGATAAAATTATATTTGAACCTGACTTTATTGGTTTCAACTTAATAAAGATATTAGATAGCGAAGGAAATAATGCAATTGCTACAGGCACCGTCTTTCATGAAAATTATTCTAACTTCAACTTTGATATTGGTTTAGAGTTCGAGAACTTTTTAAGTTTAAATACAACGTCTAAGGATAATAGCCTTTATTATGGAAGAGGAATTACTTCAGGAGCAGCTAATATCTCAGGCTATGCAGATCAACTCATCATAGAGTTGGATGTAAAGACGGAGCGAGGAACAGATTTTAAAATCCCATTAGAAGAAGGAGTAGATGTTGCTAATTCAGATTTTTTGGTCTTTACAAATAGCCCTGATTACAACAAAGAGAATGAACCTGAAGTTGATTTAAGTGGAATTCAGATGAATTTTGATCTAGAAATAACCCCCGAGGCTAAATTGCAAATCATATTCGATGAACAGGTAGGAGATATTATTCGAGGAACTGGTAGTGGTGACTTAAAGTTAGAGATTAACACCATTGGAAATTTCAATATATATGGACAGTATTTAGTAAGCAAAGGAGATTACCTTTTTACGCTTCAAAATATTATTAATAAGAGGTTTGATATTGCTTCAGGTAGTAGTATTTATTGGGATGGGAGTCCATATGAGGCAGTATTAGACATTAGAGCGATTTATAATTTAAGAGCACCTTTGTATGATCTATTTCCAAATGATACCACCAACAGCTTTAAAAGAAGAACACCAGTAGAATTGGAGCTACAACTGACGGATTATTTATTGAATCCTGATATTAATTTTGATATTCGATTACCATCTGCTGATGAGAATACAAGAAGACAATTAGAGAGTGTATTGTTTGTAAATAGCGGAGATGTAAACCCTCAGGAGATGAATCAACAAGTTCTTGGTTTATTGGTGTTTAATCGATTTATGCCAACAGCATCTTCAGGTGGTGCAGGAGATGGTTATAGTAGAGGAACTCCCGGATTAAACATAGGCTATGAATTTGTATCAAACCAACTTAGTAATTGGTTTTCACAATTGAGTGATCAATTTGATGTTGGAGTAAACTACAGACCTGGAGATGATCTAAATAGCGATGAACTGGACTTATCGCTTTCTACAGAAGTGTTTAATAATCGATTATTGCTAGATGGGAATGTAGGATACTCTGGAGATAACCCTCAATTTGAGAATCAGAATTCGAATTTTATTGGAGAATTTACTGCAGAATATAAGATCAGTAAGGATGGTCGTTACCGAGTAAAAGGATTCAATCGATCAGTAACTAATAGTTTACTTCAGTTAAACAGCCCATATACCCAAGGAGTTGGACTGTTTTATAGAGAGGAATTTGATACTGCAGGAGAACTTTGGAGAAAGTATTTTGGAAAGAATAAATAAAATAGATCAAGTAGGAATTGTTATTCCTACTCATAATGAAGAATCCTTTATCTCAGAACTCCTAAATGATCTACAAAGTGAAAATTTTGGAAAGATACTAGTAGTAGATTGTGTTAGTTCAGATCAGACGATTAAAATAGTAAAAAGATCCAAGGCTACTCTTATTCATTCTCCCTATTTAGGAAGAGGCAGACAAATGAATTTAGGTGCAGAGCAATTACATACAGAATATCTATTATTTCTACATGCAGATGTAAAAATACCTCCTGATTTCAATACCTTCATTCAACAGCAAATCATTCAACATAGATTTGATCTTGCTAACTTTCAACTTTGCTTTGATAGTGATCACTGGTTCTTAAAATTAAACGCTCTATTTAGTAAAAAAGAATGGATGCCCTTTCAGTTTGGAGATCAAGGATTATTGATAAAAACTAGCCTATTTAATAGATCAGGAGGGTTCGACGAATCTCTTCTATTTATGGAAGGGAATGAGATTATAAGACGATTGAGAAAATACAATACTTATAAGAAATTACCTATAATGCTCATTGTTTCAGATCGAAAATATCAAAAGTACGGTGTCTTCAAGTTACAATTTAGCTATTATCTCATTTACATGTTAGAGAGAGTAGGTGTTTCACAAGTAAGAATAAAATGGTTATTTAATAAAGTACTAGGTTAATAACCTGAGTTCGATTATTAATTAGAAATTCAGATTTTCAG
>JAESST010000508.1 GCA_016763995.1 Flavobacteriales bacterium
AATTTTGTGAAGAGAGGTCTGCTATAAAAAGAGAAATTGAGCTACTGCCGCTTTTTTCTTTTAGTTCTGTCATTGCAGCCTCTCCTCGAGATTCGTTCCGACAAACGATAACAACAGTGGCTCCCATTTTTGCAAGCCCTAAGGAAATGGCATAACCTATTCCTGCATTAGCTCCTGTAACTAAGCAAATTTTTCCAATCATAGATTTTTCTGTTTTGGTCATATAAGATTCTTTATTCTAACGATATAATAAGTTGCAACATCCGAATAAACGCAATGGCGTTTATTCCATTCTATATTTCTAGTCAAATAAAAGTAATGAAAATTACGTTATAGCTTGAATGTTAGTAGATTAATTAGGGCTTGGCGTGTTCTTTTTCTTAGTTATCTCTAATAACTAAGAAAGTACTAAAACATACTCCAGTCCTACTAAGTATAGAATTTCTTGAAACTCTGGATTGGAATAAGCCCGATCGGAAACGGAAAGGCTTGATTCGATTAGGAATTGACCGAGGATAAGGAAATGCTTGGTTTTTCCTGAGTTTTTGTCGAAGGGCAGGATGATTACGCTTATGCTGAAGCTTGAGGAAGTATGAACTCCGGTTAAATTAGTCGGAGCCATCTACTCGATGTGTGCTGTTATTTATTTTCCATTTGTATCAATTTCCAAACTTCCTTATTATAGTTCTTTTTTGAAATGCCCATTATTTGATTTAGCGCCTTGTAATAATTTTCATTTCCCTTTTCATATGTACCACAGTTTAATAATTGCCAAACACCCGAAAATCCAATTTCGTTTTCAATTTTTTGAATAATTAATGCGTTAACTACATAATCTACCATTAAATGTTCTGCTTGACTTTCTCCAAAATTTGTTTTATTCTCGTTGTAATAGGTCCAATCTGCATCTTTATTGTTTGCCACGTTTGCCATAAAACGCTTAAATATTACATCCCAACTCATACCCCAACTTCCACCATATAGGTACGCACAACCTTCATCTACAGGCTTATTTATCTTCCTCCTTGAAATGACAAGACTTAACCTATCATGCCATAAATCGTGTGGGTCAAAATTGTTAAATGCGGCATTGTTATTTCCTAAAACAATTAATTGTTCATTTTCATTTAAAGCACTAAAAACACCAGAAGTTCTTCCATTATAATCCAATTTATAATCAACGCCAATTAATTGCAAAAGTTCCATTCGGGTATTTGTGCAATATATCTTGGTCGTTTTACTTTCGGCATTCAGTTTTTCATCAAAATCTTTTGACATGCTCACATAATCTCTAGCATTTAATAGGTTCAATGTGTCTTTATAATAAAAAGTGCAATTTTCAATTGATTTAACCTTCCATAATTTTGTATTCTCTTTTAGAGGAGAAGAAAATAGAAAACTCTTACCCACATTATGAGCTATTAATTTGAATTCTGTTCTTAAAAAGGGAATACTGTCGTTAACCCCCATATGGGATAATTGGATTAAATATTTACCGCTGTCCATTTTTAAAACATTGGTAAGGTAAGGCTTGTAAAAATGCTCGTCTTTAAAACCTCTTGATTTTTCAATGCCTTTAAACTCATCTATTAAAATGAATGTCTCAATCTTTTCTGAGGGTAGAATATTTCTATTAGCTTCATTCGATTCTTGTGTCGAAATCAAAAAGTTATTTAAGTCAGAAATAAGTTGTTTACTCTCTAAACTATCTGTTGGAAGTTGGATATACCTTGGAACGATTAGTTCAGATTGAGCATTGGTTAATATGCCAGTTAGTAAGAAGATAATGAGTAAAAATTGTGATTTCATTTTTCTATGCTTTTCGTTTTTAAATAGCGTATCACAAATATTAATAAAGTTTGTAGTGAAAAATTACTTTTAACATTTAATTAACTAATGCCTTATTGCATACAGCTTGTTGTACACTTTTTAATATTTTTTAAAACACAGCTTTGGTTAAATTCAATAGAGGAGTTCCTGAACGAAATTATTTAGCCGATAATCTTTACTTCATACTATTGTAGTCATACAATAATTAAAAACAAAACATTATGACTTTATTCGAGAATGCTCAAAAATTCTTTCACAATTGCGAATCACTTGGTGGTTGGGAAGCTTGTAAAGGCTTTGTTGCTGAAAATGCTGTGTTTAATGGACAATGTGAACCTCTGGAAGAATTAAAAACCGTTGAGGAATATGTAGGGTGGATGGTTGGATTTGGAACAATAGCACCTGGGTGTAGTTATGAGTTGCATGCTTCAAGTTTTGATGAAGTTAATAAAACAGCTCTCTTTTTTGCAACATACAATGCAACACATACCGGAGAAGGAGGACCTGTTCCACCAACGAATAAAACTACTAACGCACATTATGTTTATGCACTTAAAATGAACGAAAAGGGTAAAGTAGCTAGTATGACCAAAATTTGGAATGCTCCGTGGACTTTACGCGAGTTAGGTTGGATGGAATAAAATTATGGTAATCGCACAATTGAAAGGCAGGTTTTACTTAAAGCCTGCCTTTTTAGTAAAAAGAGCTCGTCTCCATTATTCAATGAGATCAAAAAATGAATCAATATGGGAAATAAGTTCTTTACTTGATTTGTAATGAAGAAGTAAGTTTAGTCCAAACATTAATCCTACTAACATCTCTACAAAATCGGGTATTTTATTTATGTCTTTAATGCCTCCTGCTTTGTATGTATTATGGAGTGCGGCACTATATGAACTTCTCATGTTTTTAAGAAATTGATCATATACAGGGCTTAGGGTCTGTAGTTCATGCTTTAGTTCCAATGCAATATTCATGAGCATACAGGTACAAGGGTCATCATTAAAATTTGAATTTGCTACCTCATGATAAACTTCTCTAATTGCTTCAACTCCTTTCTCACTATGCTCTATGAAGTGAAATACAGGATCAATATTTTCGGATAAATAGTTATCTATACTATCCAATAAAAGCTGTTCTTTTCCCCATTGGTTGTACAAGAAAGACTTGCTTATTCCCATGCCTTCAGCAAGTTCTTGATATGAAACAGCTCTATAACCATTCTTCCAGAATATCGGCACAGCTTTTTTTATTAGTAGATTCTGGTTTACTTGTTTAGACATTTGGTGATTAGTTTTAAATTACTTTGGATATAGCTCTCTGCTTCTTTTTGCGAAAAAATAACATACATGCCCATGCTTGTACAATAGAAAGTTGTCAGCTGTTGTGAAATTATCTTTATTTTGTCTATACTCAGAGTTGATTTTTCTTTAAGTAATTGCTCAAATCTATCATTTAATAAATCTAGGTACATATTAAAATATGACTGCATTTCATTGGTTTCTCGAAGCTCCATAGCCATGGAAGAAATATAGCACCCTATAGGATGATTGTTGTACTTCGATGAATTGAAGAAACTAGTGTAAAATTTAAATAATAATTCTTCTATAGATAAAGATTGAGATAGTAGTTCCCAATTGATATGTCTATTTCTATACAGTTTCAGAGAAGCAAGTAGTATCCCTTTTTTGTTTCCAAACTCATCATAAAGTGAATACCTATTCACATTTGTTCGATCAACTATTTCTTGAATACCTGTTCCATTGTATCCTTCTTCCCAAAAGAGAATAATACATTTTTCTAGTACATTGTTTCTGTTGAATTCTTTAGGTCTCATATTTAGTTAGAGTAAACTCTTGTTCTTTTTTAAGCTTGAATGTTATTGTGTACAACGTCTGTATAAAAGGTCGTTTTAATGCCTTTTATACAGTGTGTGTGCCTTGAATGGTAAATATAAATAAGTTCTTTAAAATATTGAATTTAATCCAAAGGGTGTAAGTCCCTTATGCGCTAGGGTCG
>JAESST010000509.1 GCA_016763995.1 Flavobacteriales bacterium
AGTCAATACAGTTTACTTAATAGTAACTGACGTCAATGGAAATGTAGATTCTACTTCGGCTATTGTTACCGTAATTGATACTATCAGGCCTCTATTAAGTGGCTGCCCCTCTCCTATCTCCAATTTTACTGACTTAGGAAGTTGCACTGCAATCGTTACTTGGAATATGCCAATTGCTTCTGATAACTGCAGCATAGATTCTACGATAAGTAATTTCTCTTCAGGTACTGCATTTCAAATCGGTCAAACAGAAGTTATTAACATTGCTTATGATGCATCCCTAAATACTGATACCTGTCGTTTTATTGTTACTGTTATAGATAATGAAAAACCAAGCTTTACTTCTATTCCAGATACTATTATTCAAAATAACGATGCTGGAATGTGTGGAGCATTTGTTAACTGGACTCCTCCGATTCCATATGATAATTGTACCATTGACTCTACTCGAAGCAACTTCAATTCTGGTGATGAATTCCCGGTAGGAATTACAAGAATAGAATACATTACCTACGATGCCTCATTCAATACAGATACTGCTCGATTCATCATCGTCATTAGAGACCAAGAGCTTCCTACAATAGATTGCCCTGATAATATAAGCACCTGCGATCCTTTTGTGTTCTTCACAGAACCTATTGGAAGTGACAACTGTGTGAATCCCTTAACTGTTCGTACAGATGGTCTCAGTTATTCTTCAGGAGATAAATTTCCAGTAGGCATAAGCACACTTTCTTATAGAGTAACTGACCTTGCCAAAAACTCGCTTGCTTGTTCGTTCGAAATTGAAATATATGCTCCAACAATTGCAGATGCAGGAGTTGATTTAAGTACGACTGATATTCTTCCTATTCAAATTCAAGGAGATGCAACGAATGCCAGTTCCATTAATTGGAATGAGTTTATGAGTTTAAGTGATAATACCATTGCTAAGCCTATTGCAAATCCTCAAAAAAGTACCACTTACGTAATGCAAGTAGTAAGCCCAAATGGATGTACTGATTCAGATAGCGTATTCATTGATGTAAAAGTAGTTCAAGAATTAGGTGCAAATAATTTATTTACACCCAATGGAGATGGCAAAAATGAGACATGGGAAGTAAATAAAGTCGCTTTAATACAAGGATGCAGATTAGTAATCTTCAATCGAAATGGAACACAAGTTTATGAAACAAGAAACTACAACAACACTTGGGACGGAACAGTTTCGGGGAAACAATTACCTGAAGGCTCTTATTATTATATAATTGATTGTGATGATGGAAGAACTTACAATGGTCCAATTACTATTCTAAGATTAAACAAATAGCCATGAGAAATTTAATAGCATTCATTTTCTTTCTTGTTGGCATAAACAATGTTTTTAGTCAGCAAAACCCAATTAGTAATTTTTATCAATTCAATGAATATTTACTGAACCCCGCTGAAGCTGGAAGTCAGAATAAGTTGGAAGGAACACTAAGTCATCGTTTGCAATGGAGGGGAATTCAAGGAACTCCTGAAACTTCTTTTTTAGGAATCCATACAGCCTTAAATAAAAACATGGGAATTGGTGGCAAATTAAGTATTGATAAATCTGATATTCTTCAGCAATTTTCAGGAGCAATTTCTTACTCCTACCACATTGAATTGGGTGAAACTAAAAGGATTCATTTTGGAGTTTCAGCTATGGGGATGCAAAATAACATCAGGTTTGGAGACATTAAAGTCACGGACCAATCAGATGAACTAATCAATAATTCAGGGGTTGAAGCTTTTTCTTTTGATGCAGAAGCCGGGATTACATTAGAAGTCAATCAACTTAGAATTGGTTTCTCAAGTGCTCATTTATTTGAATCAGGTGTAAATTTTGATTTGCCAACAAGCAAAGGAACCTTTGATAGAGCTAGATCCTTCAATTCCTACTTGAGTTACTCTTTAGATTTGAACCCTGATTGGAAAATAGAACCGATGATCATGAGCAGAAATCAACGAGTAAAAAGTTTCCAACTTGAATTCAATGCTCTTTTCTCTTGGCAAGAAAAGTTATTTTTAGGAGCAGGTTATAGAGATCAAGCTGGCTTTATTACAAAAGCTGGTTTTCAAATTACAGACCATCTTTTAATAGCTTATGCCTATGAGTTTTCTAACACTGGCATTGCTTCTTACAGTAATGGCTCTCATGAATTTATGCTGGGCTACAGATTAAAGCATTCTAAAAAGAAAGAGCGTGAAATAAAGGAGGAGTTCCTATCTCCTACTGTATCTGAGGAAAAGCAGGAACAGATTGAAGAAAAGAAACAGAAAGAAGATACGACAGAAGAATTTCAAGCTCAAGAGGGATTTGAAGAAACGACTGTAGCAATTGAGGAACTTTTAGATACTTCTAAAAATGAAACAGCCCTTGTGAAAGAAACGCTTATAGAAGAACCGACGATTCAAGCTAAAGCAATTGATGAAGCAAGTCACGAACCTAATCAAACAGTAGGCCTGCCTATATTTGATGAAATTATTTACTTTAAATTTCAAAAGGCTGAACTATCTGATGAGGGCAAGAAGTACCTTCAAAACATTGTAAAGAAATTAAACGAATCGTCAAATATCAAATTAACTATTATTGGACATACTTGTGATTTAGGAGATAATTCCATCAATCAAATTGTTTCTTTGGCAAGGGCTAATGCTGTTAAAGATTACTTGATTTCAAGAAGTATTAAAGAGGAACGTTTGATTGTGATTGCTATGTTAGATAAAGAACCTGCTGTTCCAAATGACACTTTTAATCATAGAAAGAAAAACAGGAGAGTAGAGTTTAAGTTAATTAATTCTAATTAAATCAAATCATTATGCATTAACGAGGCGAAAATTCTGCTAAAATTAAAAATGATCTTGTCTCTTTATCTTCTTTTAGATTTAAACTTTTTTTGAAGGAAGAAATAGCCAACTCTTTGTTTCCCGCATTTAATGCAAGGATGCCTTTCCCTTTCCATCCTTCAGCATAATTGGGAAAGGAAGTCGTTAATTTATTAAAGTAATTGATTGCGATATTTGTATACTTTATCCGAGTTTCATCTGCTTGAGAAATTTGAGAGATTTCAAGGTACAACTTCGCTAATTCAAACAGATTGTATTGATTCTCTCCATTTTTTTCAATAGACCTATTCAATTGAATAATTGCAGGATTATAATCGTGATTACTTACAAAAAACTGTCCCCCAATCAAATCATAATCTACTCCTTCTCTTCTACTTTCTTGTTTATAAAATGGATTAAAACAAACATTGATCAACTGAGCGAGCTCACTAACTTTCTTTTCTTCTGCTACCTTATAAAAAGTACCTCTACTCTGTTCAATTAATGAATCAATCTTAATTATATTCTCATCCGTTTTTTTAAGGTATAATGCTGCAACAGCATCCACATATACCATTTCCCAATTTTCATGTTTATCAAGGTAAATATGTAAAGCGGTGAAATCATTTTTAAAAACTACGGCATAATTGAAGTCGTACTTTTTATCAAATTGGTCGAATTGCTCTGGCTGATGGTATAACTTAAAATAGCTATCAAAAAATTCATTTGAAAACACATCTAAATCCCGTAGATCAATGAATGTCTTAAAATCCGGTCGCAGCTCCCACATCAGATAAGATGAAGTTAGATAATCTGAGAACCCTTGCCCATCAACTTTCAGTTCATTCATGAAATCAACAACTCCTGTAGGGTTTTTGTCTTTATCAACCATTAAACCATAAGTGTCTCTGCTATTGCTTAACTCATAATATGTGTTTGATACAATTCCTAGATATAAAACAACTAGTGCGATTAGCAATGAACTTGAAATTAATTGAATTCCTTTAGGTGTACCCCACTTATTAAACTTGAGAAACAAGATTTGAACGGCGAAAGGAGTGCTAAATAAAACAAAAAAAGGAATGTTCCTGTACGCTGTAAATGCCAAATAGAAGAATAGTACAGATAGACCTAACCAACCGGCTCCGTATGATTTTATTAGTGCATTATAGCCTTCTTTTTTGAATTTACGCAGTAAGGGGATGGCGCATAAAATAAAGAAAGAGAGCATCAAGAAAGCTTCTTTTTTCCAGTAAAATAAATCTTGAAAGCCGGCTAATTCATTGGTGTACTTGTTTAAATCTACTTGCGAAAGAATTTCGAAAGGATGAAGTATCATTATTATGCCTCTTGGGTTAATGGAAATTGCCAGAATACTCAATATTGAAATTAGCATCAATTTCTTATCCCCTTTCTTCTGATGGAAAACTACTTCATAAATTTCCCCTAATAGAAATCCTACTATAATAACCAAGCCCATTCCAAAAGCTTCGTGCATATTCGTCCAGAATATTTGAAGAGGAATTAACCACCATAATATGGATGTACCTTGTTTCCGATGCTTTTCAAATAAGAACAAGTAAACGACCATCAACAAATGAGAAGTCATTTCAGGTCTAGCTAGCATTCTAAATTCAATTGCAATAAGTGCCACAAGGAATATTACAATACTTATCAGCGTTAAATAATATTTCTTCTCTTCATTAATTGATAGTAGCTTGATTCGCTTCTCTAAAAAGTAAAAAACTAAACAATAAACAAAACATTGTAGAACTGGAGTTAGCTCAGGCCCACCAATTCGTTCTACGCCATATAAAATAAGCTCAAAAAGCCATTTCACATTGATCCAAGGAGTGCCATAATTAGTAAAGGAAAATAAATCTTCAGATACAACTCTACCATTCTCTACCATCCACTCTCCTGTGCGCAACATCCAATAGATGTCAGGCTCTTTCAGCGTTTTTATTCCAAATACGATGACACAGAGATAAAACAGAGCCTTTATTAGGCTCAAAATCAATTTCATATTTCCAAAACGCATGAAAGCACAAGGTAGCTAAGTTTTACAAATAGATTAAACAAAATAATAAGGTATAAATCACATTAAATTCGATTTAAATAGGCTATTGCTGTTGGGCTGACAGTTGAAAATTAGAACCTTTTTATAGACTTGGTTCAAGAATTAAATATCTAATTAATTACTTCCGTTGTCTTTCCGCATCGTAACATCTTGTCCCCAAAATAAGGGTTGTATACTTTTTCTTCATCACTAATCCAATAAGCTCCTTGGTTCTCAAAAGCCATTGGACAATATTGCTGATACAACTCCATTTCCGTTTCTGTATTTTTTGCCAAAGTATAAATGTTGTGAGATAAACCTTCGAAATAAATCCGTTGTTGATCTACATCTTCGGATTTGGCAATTAGCTGTACTTCATGGAAAAGCTTCTGTATTAATTCGTCCTTATACTCTCCAAAATTGAATAGTAGCTCATCCGCTGCATAAGCAGCACTCTTTGCATCTGTATGTATCAAAGCATCTTTTATTTTAAAATACCCCATAAGGATTTGATTCGTTGTTTCCTCCTTTAGATTCGCTGTTTTGATTTCGCTCTCACTAATTTTATTTACCGTAGCAGAATAGCTTTCATCGGTAGTCGCATTTTGACAAGCGACAAGCCCAATAAAAAGAACAATCGTTAGTATATTTTTCATCTGTATCTATTTTAGTTATTATTTCTTTTCCGGTCTTTCATATTGACAACAACCAGATAATCCATTATAGGACTCTTCAGTAGCTCTTAATACTTCAGTGTCGTATCCAACCGATGTAATTTTCTTTTTTATATCATCTAAAGAAATAAGAAATTCGTTGTAATTGACCCTTATCATCTTGGTCTCTTTATTCCAATCGGCAGAATAAATACCTTCTTGATTTACTAAAGAGCCCTCAATTGTTCTCTTACACATACCACAATTCCCGAATACTTTAAAACTTTCTGTTGTAGAATCGCTAACAGAAACCAAGTCATTTGAAGTTGTATAAGTGGTGGCGAATAATTGATTTCCTACAAATAATAGGCTTGTTATCATGCTAATCTGTACTATTTTCTTTCTCATAATTATTGTGTTTAATTCGTTTTTTCTTCTCCACAATTCAGCATAGAACTGCCGAAATATGGATTCTTAATTTCTTTGTCTTTACTGAGCCAATCCGCTCCTTTATTGTTGTTTGCCATAGGGCAATGTTGTACGTATACAGTATCATTGAGCGGCTGAAAAACATCATGCAATTGAATGATTGTTTTTGAAATAGGGATGAATGATTCTCTTAACTGATCTAGATAATCTGCCTCTTTTGATTGGTCAAGGCTTCTCTTTAGATCATTAGAATGTTTCATCCAAGATTTATGTGCCTTATCTTTAAATAAGTTCATGTCTACTGCGCTTAAAGCTTTCGATAAGTTTCCTATCTCTCTTTTAGATTGCTCTAAATCATCTTCTGTCAAGGCATCTTTCAATTCAAAGTAGCTTTCAAAAATTGTGTTTAACGCCTTTTTTGCCTCCTTGTCAATTTTAATAGTCTTCCTGTTTGGTTCCATCGTTTTTTCCATCTCATCCATATTTTCCGTTGCGCCCTTCTTCATGCCTCCATGATTATGTCCCATGTTCATTGTTCCTCCTTTGGGGTTCATCATGCTTGGTTTACCTGCCAATTGTGCTGCTGCATCTATACTAAATGTTCCATTTACGGCTATTTCCTCGCCTTCTTCTAAGCCGCTATTGATGATGTATGTATCACCCAAAGAAGTCCCTAAATCAACTTCTCTCATGGTAAAATGCAAGCCGTTATTTGCGGATTTTTTTACATAAACCACCGAACGTTCTCCGGTCCACATTACAGCTGATTTTGGAACTATAATTGCTGTTTCATCTGATTTTAACCTGCTTTCAAGTGTTGCACTCACCAACATCTGAGGTTTAAAATCATTATCCGAATTATTGAGTGCAATTCTTGCTTTTGCAACTCTTGTTTTTGAATCGATTATGGGGTCAATAAAATCAATCTTTCCTGTAAAGCTTCTATTGGGATAAGCTTTCACCTGATATTGAACTTCATTTCCTTCTTTAATCCAAGCTAAATCACTTTCGTGAACATCCAACAGCACCCATAAGTTAGATAAATCTGCTACTTCGTAAAAAGCTTCTCCTTGTTTGATATGATCTCCACGATTCGTAAATTTTGTGATCACGACTCCATTCAAATCAGAAAGGATAGGAAACTCATTCATCGGCTTTCCCGATTCAATCAATTGATTTATTTGACCTTCAGTTAGCTTCCAATTCCTCAATTTTTCCTTAGAAGCAATTAATAATTCGGGCTGTGTTTCCTTGTTTTGAAAAGCAATCAATAGTTCTTCTTGGGCAGTTACCAATTCAGGAGAGTAAATGCTTGCAATAACTTGTCCCTTCCGAACCGCCTCTCCTGTGTAATTAATTGCCATTCCTTCAATCCTTCCTGAAATGTGAGAAGTCTGAGAAAATACCGTTCGTTCGTCGGGAGTAAGCTTACCTGTTAAGTTCAATACTTTAACTGCTTCTCCTGATTGAACTACCGCAGTTTGCACATTTGCCAATTGCATGGCAGTTGGCGACATTTTAATCGCATTAGGGTTTTCGTCAGAGTTATCATCAGTTGAAAGCGGAATTAACTCCATGCCGCATATGGGACAATTGCCTGCTTCCGTTTTTCTTATTTGCGGATGCATGGAACAAGTCCAAACTTGATTGGTAATTTCAGTTTCATGCGAATGGCTTGCATCTTCGGAGTTTGATGAACTACCAAACAATAGCCAACCGATTAAGATTCCTGTAATCAATGTTATTAATCCTATTATAAATGATCTTTTGTTATTCTTTTTCATCTTCTTTTATTTAGAAGTTAAATATTCAATTTCCGCTAAGGAAACCTTATAGTTTTTCTTAGCAGTGGCTTTTGCCATCTGATACTTCAACAATTGCTGTTGTATTCTTAATACTTCTTCAAAACCTTTCGCAGAATTGCTATAAGAGCTGTAAAGTAATTGGATTAATTGTTTGGTTTTAATTATTTGTAAGTTGTATAAAGCGATTAAATCAGTTGCTTTATGCAATTGGAAGCTTGCATTTTCATAGTTAGAGACTAAGCTATTTTCAATTGCTTTTTTTCGATATTCAATCGCTTTTTGACTCAATTTAGCTTCTTTAATTGCAGCGGAATAACGCTTCCTAAAAATGGGTAGACTGATAGAAACCATCGGCATGAAAGCATCTTTGCCATTATCAGGAATCGAAACCTCTGAACGTTCCGCAATAAATGCATAATCCAAACCAACACCAAACTGAGGTAAAGCGCTCTTCCTTGCCAACAATTCACTTTCTTGCATTGCTTTTTGTTGAAGCTCCAAGGATTCAATCATTGGATTACCCACCAATAAACTATCCCTGCGGTAGTCTTTTTCGATAGTTAGCAGTTCTGTTAAATCTGAAATGATAACAGGGATAGAATCTGAGCGATTTAATAATTTATTGAATCTAACTTGCAGAGGAATAGTCTGATTATTAAGAATCACTAATTCTGTTTCTGCATTTTCAATCATGATGTCTACTCGAATTACATCTACCATAGAACCACGATTATTTTCAAAAGAGGAGGTGGCTAATCGTTTGTAAGTTTTCAGAATTTTCAAATTTTGAGTCAACAATTGTACATGTTGATGCAGTTCGTAAAGTGGATAATAGGCTATGTTTACCTCCCAAAATAGTTTGTTCCGATCATTAATAAAGGATTGGTATTTAGCTTCAGCTAGGTAGTTTGCCCTATTTCCTTTAGCCTTCAATGTTCCAAACCAAGGAAATAGCTGACTTAAAGAAACTTTAGCTCTTTGCGGACCAACTCTTGTTTCAATGGGGCTAATGAAGTAGCCAAAAGATAAACGAGGATCTGCTAAAGCAGTTACTTGATTTTCCCTTTGCAAGGCTGCTTCAAATTCTACATAAGAAGCTTTTAAATCAGGGTTATTTTTAGCTGCAACCTGCTGATAGCTTTCAATTGTAGTTTGAGCAATTGATGTGGTGGAGAGAAAAGTTAAACATAGTACGACTAATGCAGGAGAAATAGGAAGTAGAGAGTTGGATCTATTGTGATCTTTTCTTTCTTTTTTCTTGATAAAAAAGAAATCAAAAATCAAGGCTGTTAAATAATTATCTCCCCAAGCTTCATTTATTCTAAATGCGTTCGAATGATTTCCTCGATTCCTCGGAACTTTCCGACTTACTAAAGATAAATCTTGATCGGAACAATAATTCTTTAAAGGCCGACCAACTTTAGTACTTACATGAAAAAGATTCGTAATTCTCAAATTCATAATTTCTTCATTTTACGTTCCTCTCTCCAACTATATAGAACAGGAGTGATAAAATAGGTTATTGCTGCTACGATCATCCCTCCAAATGCAGGTATCGCCATTGGAATCATAATATCAGCACCTCTTCCTGTAGAAGTTAAAACAGGTAAGAGAGCGATGATAGTTGTAGCAGAAGTCATGATGGCAGGTTTAATTCGCTTTAATCCTGCTTCTCGAACTGCTTTTCTTATTGCAATCAAACTGTTAGGTTTATTTCTTGCCATGCTTTGATCTAAATAAGTTCCAATCAATACTCCATCATCTGTTGCAATTCCAAAGAGAGCGATAAACCCTACCCAAACCGCTACACTTAGATTAATGGGCTGCATCTGAAACAAATCTCTCATATTAGTTCCAAAAAGAGAGAAATTAAAGAACCAATCTTGACCATAGAACCACAACATCATGAATGCTCCGCTAAATGCCATAGCTATTCCTGCGAAAATCATAAATGAAGTTGAAACGGAACGAAACTGAAAATAAAGAATCAGAAAAATGATGACCAATACCAAAGGAACAATGATTGATAATCGTTTCTCAGCTCTGATTTGATTTTCATAGCTTCCTGAAAATTTATAACTAATTCCTGATGGAACAATCAGCTCTCCACTTTCTATCTTTTGCTGAATCATTGTTTGAGCAGCTTCTACGACTTCTACTTCAGAAAAGCCTTCCATTTTATCCAACAATACGTAGCCTACTAAAAAAGTATTTTCGCTTTTTATCATTTGTGGCCCTTGTACGTATTCTAAGTCCACCAAATCGCCCAACGGAATTTGCACGCCTATTGGTGTTGAAACTAAAATATTCTTCAATGAACTTGGGTCATCTCTTAATTCTCTTGGATAACGAACCCTTACCGGAAAACGTTCTCTTCCTTCAACAGTAGAAGTAATTTGCATGCCTCCAATAGCAATTTCAATAGTTTGCTGTACATCTTCAACACTTAAGCCAAAGCGAGCAATTGCCTCTCGATTGATGTTCAAATGAATATAAGGCTTCCCAACTATTCGGTCAGCAAATACAGCTTCCTTCTTAACGGAAGGAACTTCTTTTAAGATATTTTCTAATCGCTGTCCAAAATCTTCAATTGTTTTTAAATCGGGACCAAATACTTTAATTCCCATAGGTGCTCTCATTCCTGTTTGTAGCATTATCAATCGAGTTTGAATCGGTTGCAATTTAGGAGCTGAGGTTACTCCGGGTATTTTTGTTACTTGAACTATTTCTTCCCAAATGTCATTGGGAGATTGAATTTCTTCTCTCCAATTCCTAAAGTATTTACCGTCTTCATCTTGAATTAATGTTGTTCGATTTATTCCCTGCAACAACGCTTCGTCATTAGAGAGCGTATCGTTCGAAGAAAGTATAAAGCGATCTTCTTTGTCCACTTTAAAACGTTGCCTGTGTCCTTTTTGGTTGACTTCATATTCAGATTTATAATTGATTATATTTTCATACATGGAAATGGGTGCAGGATCCAGTGCTGATTCAACTCTTCCCATTTTTCCTACAGCCAATTCCACTTCGGGAATATTAGCAAGCAACATATCCAATTGCTGAACCACTTGTTTGTTTTGTTCAACGCCTGCATGGGGCATAGAAGTTGGCATCAATAAAAAACTACCTTCATCTAAATAAGGCATAAATTCCTTGCCTATCCCGGGGAAAGTCTTTTCTAAGCCTGTCCAAGCAGTTGTTTTTCTGATTTCGAAACCAGTTTTTTCAAATCCTAAGGCTATAAATCCGAAAACTGAATTAAATCCCATCCACATAATGAAGGCGGAAAGAATAATGAAAATAGGGATGGAAAGAAACGTTTTTTTGTTGGCTAAACACCAATCTAATATGCTAAGATAACGTCTTTCTAATATGCTAAATAATCCTAAGATTATAACCAATATCAACACTACAAAAGTAAAATTAGTAGCCATGCTTTTACCTGCCCCTAAAGGCATCCAATAGTCTGCTAAAATCCATGTTACGGAAATCAAAGCGATAATTACTGCTGAATTTTCTATCAGCCAATTCTTCGATTTTCCATATTCTTTTAGAAACCATACCCCAGCAAATGCAATGAGCGTTAAGCCGCCCCAAAGTGAAATAAAGATGGCTATGAATAATCCTCCGACAAGCAATAAACTGTTAAATAAAATGCCTTTCTTGTTTTTATTGATCTTGATCCCAAAGAACCAATGGGCAATGCTTGGAAGAATAAAAAGAGTAACAATTAAAGCTGCTACCAAGGCAAAGGTTTTCGTAAATGCTAAGGGTTGGAATAGTTTCCCCTCAGCAGCTTCCATCGTAAATACAGGAATAAAGCTGACGATGGTTGTAGCTACAGCAGTAACAATAGCTGAACTTACTTCGGCAGAACCATTATAAATGCTATCTGTCAGCTTTTGAGTTTTGGGTGCATCCTTAATGTGCTTAATAATATTCTCAGAAAGCACAATGCCTAAGTCGACCATAGTACCAATAGCAATGGCAATTCCTGAAAGAGCCACAATGTTGGCTTCCACATGAAAATATCGCATGGCAATAAAAACCATCAATACTGCGATGGGTAGAAGACTTGAGATGAGTATAGATGCTCTAAGGTTTAACATCATCACAATGACCACCAAAATAGTAATCAATATTTCTAAGGAAAGGGCCTCTTCTAACGTCCCAATTGTCTCATTGATCAGCTGCGTTCTATCGTAAAAAGGGACAATAGTCAATTGACTTTCGACCCCATTAGCCAAGGTTTTTTTCGGTAATCCCGAAGATATTTCTCCAATTTTATCTTTTACATGATTGATTACTGCTAATGGGTTAGAACCATAACGAGCTACTACAACTCCGCCAACAACTTCGGCTCCGTCTTTGTCTAATAAACCTCTGCGATTCGCAGGACCCAAACTGACCACACCAATGTCTTTTATTGTAATGGGGACATTATCATTAACGGCAACTACTGCTTGTTCTATATCTTCAATGGACTTGATATGCCCCAAACCCCTAACTAAATATTCTGCTCGATTGATCTCTATCGTTTTTGCTCCAACATCCCGATTTGATCGTTGAACTGCCAGCATTACTTTATGTAATGGAATATCGTAGATCTGCAAAGCATTGGGGTCTACATCTATTTGATATTCTTGCACAAATCCTCCGATAGAAGCTACTTCTGAAACACCTTCAACGGCACTTAATCCGTACTTAACATAGAAGTCCTGAACAGTTCTAATTTCATGTAAATCCCACCCTCCTGTTGGATTATTGTTACTATCTCTGCCTTCTAAAGTATACCAAAACACCTGCCCCAATGCAGTTGCATCCGGACCTAAAGCGGGTTGAACTTCTTTAGGAAGTAATCCTTTAGGAAGTGAATTCAACTTCTCTAAGATTCGAGAACGAGACCAATAAAACTCAGTGGCTTCATTGAAAATAATATAAATACTTGAAACACCAAAAATGGAAGAACTTCGAATGGACTTTACTCCAGGAATTCCCAACAAAGCTGTTGTTAATGGATAGGTAATTTGGTCTTCAATGTCTTGTGGAGACCTTCCCATCCATTCAGTGAAAACAATCTGTTGATTTTCACCAATATCAGGAATGGCATCAACAGGCACAGGATCGGAAGGAAGAAATGCAGTTTTCCAACCAAAGGGCGCTGTTACGATGCCCCAAGCAACAAAAAGAAGGATAATTAAAACGGTTACTAACTTGTTTTCAAGAAAGTACCTAATGAGTTTATTCAACATAATTTAAGATGAAAGTGATGGACAGGATTTGTCCTTTCAATCAATGAATCTATCGCTTAACAGCATTAGCTGAAAAGCATCTTAAAATAGGTCTACAGTAAAAAAGTCTGAAAGAGAACTTGAGTGTTCTTTTGTATTAAGGGAGGAGATGATAGCTTAGTGTAGTTCTCTTTATCTTCTTCTATTTCAAAAAGAAGAGATGTTATAGCTAAGAAAACTTTGAGAAAGGAAGCATCTACTTCAATTTTGCTTTGTTTCTTATTGAAGTTTTCTCGAAGCTGAAACACTTCGCTTTCATCATCGCAACAAGATTTTTCAGAAACTGACTTTGCATTATTTATATCTATAGAACAACTG
>JAESST010000510.1 GCA_016763995.1 Flavobacteriales bacterium
AAAACTTAAAAATATAAGTAGAGGAAACCTGCCTATTTTCTTTTTATTGACGTGGGCATGCCCATGTTCAATTCCTCCTGAAAAATAATCTAAGATCAACTGCAAAAAGAAACCAATCAATAAATAAAGTCCAACCGAAGAGTCATTTTCTTCAAACAACTCAGGTATCAGGTGCAAAAAGCAAATTCCTAATAAGTAGGCTCCGCTAAAGGATAGAAGCGAAGAAATCTTCGTTTTCAAATCAAACGACTTGATGAAAATAAAACACCCACTGACAAGGCTAACAATAAATAAGCTCAAATAGATCATTTGCTACTACTTCTTTTTCGCAATTAATATTAATCGATCAGATGTTTTCTCATCAAATATATTTAGATCATAATTACCAAATACATTTTGAATTTCTAATCCACAATCCGAAAAAATTTCTCGGAAATGCTTCTCTGTAAACCTCTTTACATGTTCTTGAAACGAGAAGGCTTCTCCATTATCCGAAAATGAAATGTCTTTTACAATAAAACTTCCTTTAACCGACTTATTTACTTTAAATGTAATCTCTCCCCTTTCAATATAATGTTCAATTGGTAGCGTTTTCTCAACCTTAGTCACATTCAAATAATCTAAAACCAATATCCCATTAGATTTTAATGCCTTAGCAATGGAAGTAATTACTTTAACATTATCCCCTTCTTGTTGAAAATACCCAAAACTTGTAAAAAGATTAACAACAATATCAAATTCATCGATATAACTCAGCTCTCTCATATCACCTGTTTCAAATGCAAGCCCTCTATCTTTCATTTCATTAGCAGCCTCAATACTTTTGGGACTTAAATCGACTCCCAAAACATCATTCCCAAACTGGTGTATTTGCAATGCATGTCTGCCTTTACCACAGGCTAAATCTAATACCTTTGAATTTTTCTTGGGTGATAGAAAGGAAAATAGATTCGCAATGAAGAACTCTGCTTCTGAATAATCTCTATGATTATATAACAAATGATAGTAAGGTGAATCAAACCAACTCTTAAACCAATTTTTCTGCACTCTCTATCCTATTTTAAGTAAAAGTCAAAGGTAGATATTCAATAAAAAATAAAACTACCTTCTAAACATTTAATTACCAATAGTGAAAAAAATTCGACGAATTAATTGTTTTATTCGACAATTTTAATTTATTTCGTATGATATTATTTGGAGTTTTATTTGGACTTCAATTTTTTGTATATAAAGTTACAATATGCTAGAATGGACATAAATATATACGATTTCTATAATAAGATGGAGAGAGATAACATTATGTTGTCTTTTAAGGGAAACGTAACATCTGAACTTTTGACTCCTGTTCTCCAAATTATGGAGTCAAAGATGGAGAAATTAAACGAACCTAGTAAAATCAAAAAGAAAGTATATAATATTTTAGTAGAAGCACTTCAAAATTTATATCATCATTTAGACAAACAGCCCGATACTGCTCCACAAGGACATAATACGGTTATTTTCATGATTGGTAAAACAGAAGAAGCTTACAGCATTTTTACTGGAAATTATATTTCTAATGAAAATGCAGGAAAATTAAAAAATAGAATAGAAAAGATTAATTCTCTTGAACCAGATGAATTAAAAGCTTATTACAAGGAAGTACTCAATAATGGTATGATGTCTGACAAAGGCGGCGGCGGATTAGGCATGATTGATATTGCAAGAAAGTCAGGTCAAAGGCTTGATTTTGACTTTCAAAGAGTGGACGAAAAATTTTCGTTTTACAGTTTAAATATAAATATACCTCAATAGTTAATACAGAGAAGATGGAAAATTTAGTTATAGAAGGAACTCCAAAGACACCAACAATTAAGTTTAGTCCCGAAGAAGGAAAACTGTTAATTCAGGGAAGATCTATCCCTGAGAATTCAATTGATTTTTACAAACCATTAGTGGATACATTAGAACAATACTCTGATGGTCCCAAAGATGCAACTAAAGTTGATATTGTTTTAGAATATTTTAATACTAGCTCTTCAAAATGTATTTTAGATGTCTTTAAAAAGTTAGAAAAAATTAATTCAGCAGGTGGTGGTGTTGCCATTAACTGGCATTATGAAGAAGACGATGAGGATATGTTAGAAGCAGGTGAAGATTACCAAGCAATTATCAACATTCCTTTCAAGATGATTGAAATAGAAGAATAGGAAAAGTTAACTTTAACCACACAAAAAAACCTTGTAGAATATTCTACAAGGTTTTTTTGTGTGGTATTCCTTATTTCTTTCCCAATTTAGTGATCCTCTTTTGTTTCAAAGCGTAAATGTTTCACTGACTCTCCAGACTCCCTGAGCTCAATCAATGAATCTATCCCGATTTGTAAGTGCTTAGTTACATAACTTGAAGTAACGCTTTTATCGCTTGCTGCAGTCTTCACTCCATCTGGAGTCATCGGATTATCAGAAACTAATAAAAGAGCTCCGTGAGGGATTTTATTGACAAAACCAACCGAAAAGATCGTTGCAGTTTCCATATCAATAGCCATTGCTCGAATCTCTCTTAAATACTCCTTAAAAGATTCGTCATGTTCCCAAACTCTTCTATTGGTAGTATATACCGTTCCCGTCCAGTAATCAAGCTCATGCTTTTTTATCATTGAAGAAACAGATCTTTGCAATCTAAAACTTGGTAAAGCAGGTACTTCAGGTGGTAAATAGTCGTCACTTGTACCCTCTCCTCTTATTGCAGCAATTGGAAGTATCATATCTCCTAAAGCAGTTTTCTTCTTTAGCCCTCCGCATTTTCCTAAAAATAAAACCGCCTTTGGTTCTATTGCAGAAAGCAAATCCATTATGGTTGCTGCCATTGCGCTTCCCATTCCAAAATTGATAATCGAAATCCCGTTTGCTGTTGCCATTTGCATGGGGTGCGTAGCTCCTTTTATCTCGACATCGAACTCCTCTGCAAACATTGTGATGTAATTAGAAAAATTCGTTAGCAATATATACTCCCCAAATTCTTCTAATTCAACCCCGGTATATCTAGGTAACCAATTCTTTACGATCTCTTCTTTACTTTTCATCCATTTATTTTTCCATCGCAACCTTCACAGGGGCAACCGTTTTAACTAATTTCATTTCATCTACTAAATGTCCAGCATTTGCATATTTATCTACTACAAATAACACATAACGAATATCAACAGAGATATTCCGACACTGGTCAATATCATAATTTATATCGCTCATGGTTCCTTCCCAATTTCTATCAAAGTTTAAACCAATCAATTCTCCATTCCCATTAATTACAGGACTCCCTGAATTCCCTCCAGTAGTATGATTTGAGGCTGTAAAACATACATGTAAGCTACCATCTTCATCAGCATATTTTCCAAAGTCTTTCTTTTCAATTAACTCAACCAATCTTCCAGGAAGATTAAAATCCACATTCTCTGAGTCGTATTTTTCTAAAATTCCCTCTGTATTTGTAAAGTAATCATATTGCACTCCATCTCTTGGTTCATAATCATCAACTTGACCATATGCTAAACGTAAAGTTGAGTTAGCATCTGGGTAATACGTTCCCGGTACATTTTCTCTTAAACCTTTCACATAGATTTTACTGAGCGAATCTATTTCATTCGATATGGCATTGTATGCAGGTCGAACTTCCTTAGCGTATAAATTCCAAAATTGCTTCATCAATTTATACACCGGGTCTTTTTCTACTTTTTTTGCTTTTCCTTTACTCCAATTATTAAGTAATCCATTTATTTTATCTTCAGATACAAACACCGACTTAGCTGTATATAATTTATAAAATTTAAGCGAAGTTGCTTTTGACTTAATGATAGAAGGCACAAATTCAGGAGCCATCCCCTCTTTATAAGATTCTATTAATGCAGCAGAAATTTCTAGATCCAAGTTTAAATCAAAATTCTTAAGGTGCAATGCTACCTTCTCTTTTAAAGCAGTCCATGTCTTTTCATCTATCTCTTCTCCCTTTTTTGTTTGGTTTATGATACTAGTAAAGCGATTCGCTAATCTCAACATCTCCATTTTTCGATATGGAATTTCAACAAAATAACTTCTCGCTAATGCATACTTTTCAATGGCTAGATACCTTTTCTCAATTTCGTTTAAAAGTCCTTCATATTCCTTCATTCCCTTGGTAGCTTTCAAAAATGCTGTTTCTCGGTCTTGTTTTAATGAGATTGCATTAGCTTTCTGTAAACCTCCGTTCTCTCCTATCCATTTTTTCCAATAGTTACTAATTCTTGCATATTTGGAGGCATATTGAATTCTCACTTTATCGCTTGCCTTCATATGCTTATCCATAATTTTTAACGCTTTAGCTCGAATGGCGATTTGATCAGGATTAATTACTTCTTTAATCTGTTGTATGGCATAAGAAGTTAAATACTCTTGTGTCCTTCCTGGAAAACCATAAACCATTGTAAAGTCACCTTTCTTTATTCCACTCATTGAAATAGGAAGGTAATGTTTCGGAGTATAGGGAACATTATCCTCAGAATACTCTGCAGGTTTGTTATCCTTATCCGCATAAATTCTAAACAGAGAGAAATCTCCTGTATGTCTTGGCCACATCCAATTGTCCGTATCTCCACCAAACTTACCAATAGCAGAAGGAGGGGCGCCTACCAAGCGAACATCGTTAAATGTTTCGGTAACGAACATGTAATATTCATTTCCATAAAAGAAAGGCCTAATATAAGCTCCATAATCAGAATCTTTAGTCGTTTCTTCTACCAGATTATTAATTCTTTTTCTTATTTCTCCTTGACGCTCACTTTCCTTTAATTCAGAATCAATCCCCTCCAAAATTTTTGCTGTAACGTCTTCCATTCTAACAATAAATGTGGCTGTTAAGCCAGGATTCTTCAATTCCTGAGAATGATTCATTGCCCAATAGCCATTCGTTAGATAGTCGTTTTCAACTGAACTATGCGATTGTATTTGACCGTAACCACAGTGATGATTTGTTAAGATTAATCCCTTATCAGAGATTATCTCACCCGTACAGAACCCTCCAAAAGAAACAATTGCATCTTTCAAGCTGGATTGATTAATACTGTAGATATCATCTGCAGAAAGCTTCAAGCCCATCGATTGCATGTCACCCTCATTCAAGCTTTTAAGCAGCATAGGAAGCCACATTCCTTCTTTTGCCGAAGTGACATTTGATAATATTATTAGGCTTACTACTAGTGATAAAAATTTTTTCATTTCTTTAATTTAATTATTGACCTTCTTAATCGTTTGTTTTACCTTTTTGTTCTATTACTCCCGTCCCACCATCATCGTTTTCATTAGTTTCAATCAAAAAATTATCATCTATAACTTTCTTACTTGATTGTACTTTAGCTTTCTTTTTGGCTTTTTCCTTTTTGGCTTTCTTCTTTTTTTCCTTTTTTAAATTTAACTGTGAGTTCTCATCTGCCCTATTTTCTTCCTTCTTGACTACTGAAGAATTTCTTTCAAAAGAATTTGGAAACTTTTCTTTTAACTTTTTGTGATGAATCTTTCTTAGAATTGGTAAAAGAATTGGAATTAGTAAAAAAACACTACCTGAAATTCCAGAGCCATTCCCACCTGTTATTACTACAATCGACATCGATAAAATACAGATCACACAGAGAAATACATAATTGATTATATGAAATTTAGTTTCATATATCTCTTGATTATTTAAAGATAGCTCTTTCTTTCTGCGAATAGCATTAATATGCATTGATACGAGCACCAAGTAAATCAGCAGCAATCCCGCTCCAAAACGCAACATTAAATCTTGCCACTGAGCTGTAGTCAACTGCCCTTCAATCGCTTTATTATAAGCAATTGTAAAAGATTCACTGCTTAACCCATCCTTACCAATATAATTAACCCAAATAAGATTACTTAAATGAGAAAATAGATATTTTAAAGGATAAATGTAAAATAGGAGAACAAACAAAAATATGAAGTTCAATATTTTTGTCGCTCGATCTTGCATTCCATAATTCATAAAAAAATTAGAATGATTTGACCACAAACCAAGTAATAATAAAGAGCAAGCTATAAATCCAATAAAATTGTACATGGAAGCTTGAAGTTCAACATAGCTTCGTGGCACTTCAGAAGCTATCACCAATAAAGTAATTGCAAAAGCAAATACTGCATCCGTTAAATGTTCCAATCGACTACTTTCTACGCCTCTATATCGGAAACCTGTTGGGGAAATGTGTCGATTCTTCCTTAAATTATTATTAAACATTCTCAATATTTTTCTTTTTCAATAATACTCATTTCAAAGCAGTTCATCAATTCAGAAAAGCTTCCTGCTTTTTCTTGAAATAAGAAATGCAATTGAATAAATTTAGATTATAGGTTTGAATATCTAATTCATTAAACTACAAATGTAGTTTAGCGAATTGGATTATAAATCAGTTAAACGAAACGGAACTTCGAATCATGAAAATGCGATGAATAACATGCCGTCCAAGATTTATAGAAGTTTAATTCAACTTAAAGACAGAAACACTTCAAGTAGATAGCTTAATTTAGGGGCAAAATATCAATTTATGAGAAAAATTGCCCTTCTACTATGTATTATGCTCTCTGGCGCTATTCTTTTTGCACAAAACATCAGTGAACAACTCTTTAATTTGCCTCATGTTATTTTTAAAAAGATAGAGACTCCTCTCAATTATGAGGCAGCCTATGAGTTAAAAATTAAACAAGCCTTGGATCATGAAAATCCTGAAAAAGGATATTTCTATCAGAGGGCCTACTTGAGTCACACTGGATTTGACAAACCCATAGTAATGGTTACTAATGGTTATAGTAAAACTAAAAACACAATTACAGAACCTGCTGAACTTCTAGGAGCGAATCAAATCAACATTGAACATCGTTACTTTGGAGAAAGCATTCCGGATTCTATTGATTATCAATACTTAAATTTAGAACAAGTAGCTGGAGATTTACATTATATCAATCAAATTTTTAGAGAGATTTATAGTGGAAAATGGATTAGTACCGGAATAAGCAAAGGAGGACAAACCACAATTTTTTATCGCTATGCATTCCCAAAAGATGTGGATGTCAGTATTCCATATGTTGCTCCATCAACAGAAGGATTAGAAGATAAAAGGATTTATACCTTCTTAGATACAGTTGGTTCTGAGCAATGCAGAAATCAGTTAAAAATGGTTCAAAAGAGATTATTAACTGAAAGAGAAAAGGTATTGAAACTCATGAAATGGTATACTTACGGAGCCAAATTGAACTTTAGCTACCTAACTTTTGAAGAGGCTTTTGAATACACAGTTTTGGAATACCCTTTCTCCTTTTGGCAGTGGGGATCTGATTGTGCAAGCATTCCAAGTAAAGAGGCCTCCATTGAAGATATTCTCTATCATTTTGTAAGTATTTCCGGTATTGATTTTTTTGCTGACCAAGGCATGACTGACTATGCTTCACATTATTACCAAGCAGGTTCTCAAATGGGATATTATGGCTACGATATTTCTGAGTTCAAGAATTTGTTAACGGCATTGCCCAATAACAAAAACCCATCAGCTGTTTTTATGCCCAACAAGATGCAAGTTGATTTTGATAACTCATCCATGGTTAAAATGCAAAAGTGGCTCAAATCAAATGGAAACAAGATCATATACATCAATGGAAATGATGATACCTGGTCTGTTACTTCGGAAAGACCCGTTAAAGGTATTGATGCCTTGTGGTTCTTCTTAAGAGGAAAAGATCATAGAGCGGCAAGAATCAAAAATATGACTACTAAAGAAAGGGAATTGATGATTCATGCTCTTGAAAGATGGCTGGACATTGAGATAGAATAAGTGCTACACCCTTGACATAATATGACAGTATCCTGTCTAATTTTGACGCATGCAATTTGAACTAACTTCCGACTACCAACCAACTGGTGATCAACCGCAGGCCATCAAACAATTAGTCGAACGCTTAGAAGAGGGAGATACAGCCCAAACACTCCTAGGAGTTACAGGCTCCGGTAAGACCTTTACCATTGCAAATGTCATTCAACAAACGGGACGCCCCACACTAGTATTGAGTCATAATAAGACCTTAGCAGCTCAACTATATGGTGAATTCAAACAATTTTTCCCTAACAATGCGGTTGAATATTTTGTCTCTTACTACGACTACTATCAGCCTGAAGCTTATATTCCAGGTTCAGATACGTTTATTGAAAAAGACATGTCAATCAATGACGAAATTGAAAAACTTCGTTTAAGCGCAATCTCTTCCCTCCTATCTGGGCGTAGAGATGTTATTGTTGTCTCTTCTGTTTCTTGTATTTATGGTATTTCGAATCCTTCTGACTTTAAGCAGAATGTAACAACTATCAAGAAAGGTCAGTTGATTAGTAGAAATAAGCTCCTACATCAATTTGTTAGTGCACTCTATTCTCGTAGTTCAGGAGAGTTTAAAAGAGGAAAATTTAGAGTTGTTGGTGACACAGTCGACTTATTTCCTGCTTATGCAGACATTGCTTATCGGATCAGTTTCTTTGGAGATGAGATTGAGGACATTCGTTCTTTCGACCCCAATAATGGAAGTACTATTGAAACCTTTGAGCTCTTAAAAATATACCCCGCCAACATTTTTGTTACCACCCAAGATCGTATGGATGATGCCGTTTGGCAAATTCAACAAGACATGGTAAAACAAGTTAATTATTTTAAAGAAATAGCTAAGCCGCTTGAAGCTAAAAGACTGGAAGAACGGACACTCTATGACTTAGAGATGATGAAAGAGTTAGGCTATTGCTCCGGCATAGAAAACTATTCACGTTACTTCGATGCAAGAGATCCTGGAACTCGCCCTTTTTGCTTGATGGACTATTTCCCTGACGACTACCTATTGGTGGTTGATGAAAGTCATGTTACGGTTTCACAAGTAAGCGCCATGTACGGAGGTGACCGTTCTAGAAAAGTAAACTTGGTAGAATACGGGTTTAGATTACCTGCTGCAATGGACAACAGGCCATTAAAATTTGAAGAATGGGAATGCTTAAGAAACCAAACGATATATGTTAGCGCAACTCCTGCAGATTATGAGTTAAGAGAATCAGAAGGAATTCTGGTAGAACAAGTCATTCGTCCTACTGGCCTGCTTGATCCAGTTATAGAAGTTCGTCCAACTCAAAATCAAGTAGATGATTTAATGGAGGAAGTTGCCATTAGAATAGAGAAAGAAGAGCGTGTGTTAGTCACCACACTTACTAAAAGAATGGCAGAAGAGTTGACAAAGTATTTCATTAAAAATGGAATCAAGACTCGTTATATTCATTCAGATGTAGATACCTTAGAAAGAGTCGAAATCTTACGAAATCTACGACTTGGAGTATTCGATGTTTTAGTGGGCGTGAATCTCCTAAGAGAAGGACTTGACTTACCTGAAGTTTCTTTAGTTGCCATTATGGATGCTGATAAGGAAGGTTTTCTTCGTTCTAATCGATCGTTGACGCAAACTGTAGGTAGAGCAGCTAGAAATGTTAATGGTATCGCAATTTTTTATGCAGACACTATTACTGGTAGTATGCAAAGAACCATGGACGAAACAGAAAAACGACGAGAGAAACAAATTGCCTATAATCTAAAACATGGCCTTACTCCACAATCTTTGATCAAAAAGAAAAGTAGTATTCTCGGACAAACAAAAGTTGCAGACGGTAGTAAAACTGCGCGTAACTATGAGGTGGCAGAAAACATTCCAATGGCTGCTGACCAAGAAGCGAAATACATGAGCAAAATGGATTTAGAAAAAGCGCTTAAGCGAACCAAAAAGGAGATGGAAAATGCTGCCAAAGAAATGGATTTCATCGTAGCGGCACAATTAAGAGATGAGATGTTTGAATTGGAGGCCTTAGTTCGAAAGACAAAATAGCCTTTCGAACTCACTCCTAATTCTTATTTATTCTTCACATATCTCTCTAGCCACTGATCTTGTTCCCACAATAAGTGAAGGATACTTTCCTTGGCTCTGTATCCGTGACTTTCTTTTGGTAACATCACCAATCGAACTGTAGCTCCTAAGCCTTTCAACGCATTAAAATAACGCTCTGACTGCATTGGGTAAGTTCCTGAATTGTTATCGGCCTCGCCATGAATTAAGAGCAAAGGAGTTTTCATTTTATCGGCATGCATAAAAGGTGACATGTTGTAGTATACCTCTGGAGCATCCCAGTAGGAGCGCTCTTCGCTCTGAAAACCAAAAGGTGTTAGT
>JAESST010000002.1 GCA_016763995.1 Flavobacteriales bacterium
CTAATACATATTTACGGTAAGGAGAAGAAATGCTTATCGACGATGGCCCACAAACTATTCTCGAAGGAAAAGCAGATGCTACAGACAGTTCGAATTTAGTCGATTTACCAAACATTGATCAGGAAACAGTATTTGGAATTTATACTTACAAGAAACTTCCATCTATTAATCAAGCCATTGTTGTACTAGATGAAAATGGCTTACCAATTGACACTATTTATACCGATTCAGAAGGTAAATTCAAGTATACCAAATTGAGCCCTGATTCAAAAGTTAGTTTCGCTTTATTAAACACGAAAGACATCAATTTAGATGATGTAGCTCTTGATGTTATGGATAGTAATTCTAAATTAGTAGAACAGCTAATCTACAATAAAAGACGTGGTTATTTTGCCAATATTGAAGAGATTAACATGGAAATGGATACCAGTGATATAGACCCTAAATTAAAGTTTAAGGAAATTGATATAGAAGATGAGGCTATTTTCGGGCATTTTGATTATAAAAAATTACCTATGTCGAACAAGGCATTAATAGTAATGGACCAGGACGGTAATATTATCGATACGCTGTACACTGATACTCATGGGAATTTCAAGTATCCTAAAAAGGGTCTAGTTAAGGATATTTCTATTGTCCCTATGGATATAGATCCTAAGAACTTTCAAAAAATCGATTTATACCTTACAGATAGTAAGGGCAATAAGGCTGAATCTATGATTTTAGATCCAATAAAATCATCATTCTCAATGCGCCAAATTGCAGCAACAAGTCCAAAAGCAGATAAACAAGCAATTGGAACATCAATAGAAAAAGACGGCTTAACTATTTATAATGGAGCAGGAAACTTTGTAGTAGTAGCAGCTTTTAGAGGCTTACAAGGATCTAAAAGAAAGCTAGATGAATTGATGAAGAAAGGAATCAAACCTATTGTTACCCGTAACAATAGAGATACTTGGTACCTCATTTGTTTAAGTAGACACGATGCCAAAGAATCTGCCCTACAAGAAATGCGAAAAGCTAGAGTTAGAGGATTTGATAAAGCATGGGTAGGCATTAAGTAATACTCCTCATTTATTTTAAGAAGCCGGAATCGTTTTTTATAAGCGAATTCCGGCTTCTCTCTTATGGAGCGTAATAGAATCTCATAGATTAAAAGTAGCCTAGCTCCCGTTCATCATATTTTTTCTGTTGGAGATAAAAAGTATTTAGATATTTGTCTAAATAACTAAAAACCTAATGAACTCCCTATTTAAAGCATTAAACGACGAAACTCGAAGAAAGATAGTTGAGCTTTTAAAAGAAGACGATATGAATGCAGGTGAAATTGCAGACAAATTCAACATCTCTAAACCAAGTATTTCTCATCATCTCGATCTTTTAAAGCAAGCTGATTTAATCTCTAGCGAAAAAAAGGGACAGTTTATCGTTTATTCACTCAATACAAGCATTCTTGAAGACCTTCTTTCTTGGATACTAAGCCTTAAAAACTAAACCTATGAAACTTTCATTCCGAAAAGAAATTCCTTTTATTGCATTAATCGCTGTTCCTTTTATTTATCTCGCATATGTATGGCAAGACCTTCCGTTAGAAGTGCCCATACATTGGAATATAAAAGGAGAAATAGATCGATATGGTAGTAGATATGAATTGTTATTGATTCCAATCTTACTTCCTTTATTAACTTACCTTCTATTTCTTGTTATTCCATTAATAGATCCAAAAAAGAAAATAAAGATGATGGGCAAAAAATACAATAAGCTAAAACTTATCCTTTTGTCTTTCATGAGCTTCTTAGCGGTATACATTATTTATTCTACAGAAACGGAATCTTTGACCAAACTTAATGCACTAGTTCTAGGCCTCGGTATCCTTTATATGCTGTTGGGCAACTATTTCAAAACGATTAAGCCCAATTATTTTATTGGAATTAGAACTCCTTGGACTCTTGAAAATGAAAGCGTTTGGAAAAAAACGCATGAATTTTCCGGTAAGCTTTGGTTTATTGGAGGTTTAATCATCATCATCTCCAGTCTTCTTTTAGAGGAAAAGTTAAGTTTTAATATTTTTATAAGCATTACCGTAATCCTATCTATTGTAACCATACTATACTCATACTTAGAACACAAAAAGTTAACTTCACAAGCTTAGCCAAGTCCAAGCAATTACACCAACAAGAATTATTAATCAGACAATCCCCTTAATTAGAATAATTAAGTTTGTCACAGTACACTATTTATGAAAAAATTAATCCTCATTCTATGTATTCTTTTAAGCTACAGTCTTTACGCGCAAGAGAAAGCTCCTAACAATACTATTGCGAAACAATTGTTAGAACAAGTAACTAGGCATCTCATGAATGAAGAATATAAGCAGTTACACCAAATGCTTGATGAACGAATGGCTGCTATGCTTACACCTGAAAAGATGGCTAAAACCTTTCAAAGCTTTAGTAAGCAATATGGAAAAATACAAAAAGGACTAGAATTTTCTGAACAGGTAAAAGCTGAGCAGACATTCTACCGACAGGGCTTGCAATTGGAAAAAGAGAAGATGAACCTCTTGATAACACTAAACGATGAACAAAAACTGTCCAACTTTCTACTTAAACCATATACTCCAATATACTCTTGGTCGCCTCCCTCCTATGCTAATCTTAGCAGCTTTACCGAAGAAAATATCAAAGTCGGAGATTCTCTTGCATTATTAGGAATATATACACAAACGAAAGACGCATCAACTAGCATTGTTGTATTTGTTCACGGGTCAGGACCAAATGATATGGACGAAAGTTTAGGGCCAAATAAACTCTTTAAAGATTTAGCATACGGATTAGCCAGTCAAGGCATTAATAGCATTCGTTACAACAAAAGGAGTTTTGACTATCCCTCTCAAATGGGAAAAATGATGAATATCTCCATAGATGACATTGTAGTAAACGATGCTGTAATTGCAATTCAAACTGCAAAGGATAAAGGAGCTAAAAAGGTAATTTTAGTTGGCCATAGTTTAGGCGGGCATATGAGTGCTAAAATTGCCGATCAAATCACAGTAGATGGAGTTATTGTACTGGCAGGAAATGTTAGCCCTTTAGAAGACCTACTAGTTCCTCAGTACGAACACATTTTAAAAAATGACCCTGAAACTTCTATTAATGAGTTTCATTTAAATATGATTAAGAATCAAGTAAAAAGAGTACAAGACAAGGATTACGACGAAAAGACTGCTGCCCCAATGCTTCCGTTAAGTTTACCTGCCTCTTTTTGGTTGAGTTTAAAAGACTACAAGCCTGCTAAAGTCTCAAAAAAGCAAGCACAAGCTTACCTCATTTTAAATGGAGAAAGAGATTATCAGGTAACTATTGAACAAGCGTAAAAGTGGAAAAATGGAAACAAAAATAAACTGTCAAAAACCATTCTCTACCCCAAATTAAATCATCTTTTTTTCGCTGGCGAAGGCGTGTGTATTCCTAGCGAATATACTATCGAAAGCCATGTAGAAGAAACAGTAGTAAACGACATTAGCAACTGGATAAAGGCTTTGTAACATGATTGAACAAACCAAACGGCACATACCTGCCACTATTTTAATGTTACTTGTTCTTTTAATTGGAGGCAGGTATTTATTTTCAAGCAGCATGGATTCTTATCCAGCTTATGTACATGCTTGGACGCAAAGCGACCGTTTGGCTTTAGCGCAGAATTTTCAGCAAAATGGATTTGACTTCTTTCATCCTGCAACCTATAACCTTCTCACAAAAGATGGAATAACTCAAGTAGACTTTCCTATTCACGATTATTTAGTTGCAATTATTTCTTCAGTGTTCAACTCTGATTTAGTTCCTACCTTCAGATGGTATACTCTGCTTTATTCCTTTTTAGGAATATTCTTTGCCTTTCAGCTATTATTAATGTTTAGCAATTCTGCTACACGATCAGTGTTGGGAGCTAGTTTTTTATTTACCCTGCCGTTCTTGGTGTACTATGAAAATGGCTTTTTACCCTCAGCTCCTTCCTTTGCTAACTTTATTATTGGACTGTATTTTGTCTGTGCTTCAAAAAAATATTACTCAAAGTCGCAATTTGTAGTAGGAGTTCTCTTTATCAGCTTAGCAGCTTTAGCACGAGCCCCTTTCTTTATTTTTCTGTTTGCGCTTTTCTTGCAAGAAATTTGGCAAGCCTTCAAGCAAAAAAAACTTAACATCTTCCAAGTGGGAATTCCAGTATTGGGCATTGCTTCTTTTTTAAGCTATTATTTCTACAACCAACATTTAGCTGCTACATATGGTAGCATGTTTCTTTCAGAACTTCTCTATTTTAATAGTTTTTCTAACTTTTTAGACATCTTACAAATTGCCTATGAACGTTGGGGAAAACAATTGATGAGCCCTTATCATGCCGTACTGTTTTTCGCACTTTTAATCCCACTCTTTATCCGATTAAAAAATAGAGGATTTCAGTCCAATCAAAATGTTTCCTTGGTGCATTACTTTTTACTGTCGGCCTCAGGCGTTGTGCTTTTCTTCTTTGCTTTTGGGCAGCAGTTTGCAGATCATGATTATTACTACATCGATAGCTTTCTACCCTTAGTATTTATGCTGTTGATTTTAGGACTAAGCAAGTTGGAAATTCCTACAAAATGGTACAGCACCGTAGGAAGCATTTGCATTATTTTCTTCTTTTATTTTTTCAGCTATGCCAAACAAATTCAAACACTGAGGTATACTGCTCCTTACGACGACAGAATAGAATATGCTCATGATGTCTACGAAAGTTCCAAAGAGGATTTAAGCAAATGGGGAGTAAAACCAAGCGATACCCTATATGTTTTGGAAGCCAATTCTACCAACATCCCATTTACCGTATTTGGAAACAAAGGCTACACAAATCTGAACAGCAATGCAAAATTCGTCAGTAAAGAGCTAGACAGTGTCTTTAATTATGCTGTTTTAATCGATAGCTTTTTATATTCAAGCACCTATAAAGATTACCCTGAGATTATTCGCCGTTTGGAACGTATTAATGGAAATGGAGAACTGAGTATTTACCGCAAAAGTAACAATGAATCGCCACAAGCTTTCTTTGAAAACCTTGTTAGCGAAGCCCATTCGGACTTTGATGGAAGCTCAAATTTAAAAGAAGAAGCTACCCGTTGGATTTCAACAGAATCGCTTGGAGATAGTTTAGGGAATAGCTTAAAAATTCAAGACATCAACGAATATGCCTTGACAACCCGCGATACTATTCGCAAAAAACTGCAAAATAAAGACCTAAGAGTCCAAATAGTTGCTGATTACTTTCAAACTGATCCTTCCAGAATTCAAATCGTTTGTAGAATTGGAGATTTTTATGGAACTCATTATACCATTAATGAAATCACTGAAATTGGAAAATGGCAAAAAGCGCAGTTCAACTTTGTTATCGACCCCCCAAAATTTAATGAAGGAGATGAGATAGTCATCTACTTTTGGAACCCAGAAAAAACAGTCCTTTATGTGGACAATCTAAACCTAATAATATATCAATAAATGATTATCAGTCAATACAAAGCGTTTGTAATAAGAGAAGAAAAAGACGGCAGTTTTAGCCGAGGCATTGAGAATAAATCGATTGGACTGTTGCCTGAAGGAGATGTATTGATTAAGGTAAAATACGCTGCACTAAATTATAAAGATGCTCTCTCTTCTAGTGGCCATAAAGGAATCACAAGAAATTATCCACATACACCCGGCGTTGATGCTTGTGGAATTGTGGAAATGAGCGAAAGTTCAGATTTCAATGTCGGCGATGCGGTGATTGTTACTTCCTATGATTTTGGAATGAATACTTCCGGAGGCTTTCAAGAATACATTAGAGTTCCTGCCACTTGGCCAGTAATACTGCCAAACAACATGACTTTAGAAGAAAGCATGGTGTTAGGAACAGCTGGGTTTACGGCAGCACTTTCACTCTACAAAATGGAACAAAACGGGCAAGAACCTAGTATGGGACCTGTTTTAGTAACAGGCTCTACCGGAGGAGTTGGCAGCATGGCTGTCGCAATTTTAGCACAAAACGGATATGAAGTAGTGGCAGCTAGTGGCAAAAAAGAAGCACATGAATATTTAAAGAATTTAGGAGCAACGAGCATTATCTCTAGAGAGGCAGTAGACGACAAAAGTGGACGCCCTTTACTTAAAAACCAATGGGCAGGCGCTATTGATACGGTAGGCGACAATACTTTGGCTACTTGCATTAAAGCTTGCGGCAGAAATGGAAGCATTGCCGTCTGCGGATTAGTCCAATCTCACAAATTAGAAACAACCGTGTATCCTTTCATTTTAAACGGTGTAAATGTATTGGGAATTGAAACTGCTGAAACTCCTAGAAAGATTCGATTAAAAATTTGGGAATTGCTGGCCAACGAGTGGAAACCAAAACACTTAGATGCCATTAAGAAAATTATTCGCTTGAACGATTTAGAAGAATACATTCAGCTCATGCTGAACGGCCAATCGAAAGGAAGAGTACTAGTTAAGTTTTAATCGCTTTAAAGTAGACAAAGTAAAAATTCAAGGTGTCCAAATAATAAGTAATCCTATTGTTTCATCCTTAAAACCTATTGTTATGAAAAATCTATTCTTCATTAGCGCCCTTCTACTCAGTTTCTCTGGCTTTTCTCAGTTAGACACTGTTCGATTGACCTCAAAAATTTCTGACGTTACTGTTTTCTTTAACGGAGCAGAGGTTAATCGATCGGGTAAAGTTTCACTGGCCAAAGGGAAACACATTTTGTTACTAAATGAATTGCCCAACTCTATCAACGAACAAAGCATTCAAGTGGAAGGCTTTCAAAAAGCAAAAATTCTATCTGTCAAAAGTCAGCTTGCTTTTTACAATTCGACACATAAAAGTGAAGAGATACTTCAGATAGAAAAAAAAGTAAAGGCACTCCAAATAGACATTCAAAAAATCAACATTCAAATTGATGTTTACAACATTGAAGAAGTTTTTTTATTAGAAAACAGCAAGTTGGCAGGTAAAGAAAAAACGGTATCTCTGATTGATTTAAAAACTGCGGCGGAATTTTATCGGACCAAATTACTCAGCATAAGAAATAAAATCATTGACTTGAGATTAAGCGTAGAAGATAAAAAAGATACGATTAGAGATCAATATCGATTAATCAATAAAGCCATTTCGAAAAAGAAGCAAGCTTATATTCAGCTTTTTATTGCGATA
>JAESST010000511.1 GCA_016763995.1 Flavobacteriales bacterium
ACTTCATCATGTTTTAGTACGGGAATGCGTTTTGCCGGGTTAATCTTTTCGTAGCCCTCGGGTAAATTAAAGGGCGAGACCGGATCCATGGTGAATTCGATACCTTTTAATTGCATAGCGATATGAACTTTTCGGACGAAAGGCGAGAGGGGTGCGCCGATAACGGTAAATGACATAGGTGGCTCCTGGATACTTCAATAATGATTTAGCTTAATTTTGTTTAATCTGGACATGAATACGCGTTCTGGCAAGTTTGCCATATTTAGCTCATACCACGGGGCAGAAATATTTCGAAAGTCGATCCTTTTTCAGGTGATGAATCTACAGTTAAATACCCTCCTGAACGCTGAACAAAACCATAAACCATACTGAGACCAAACCCGGTGCCCTTACCCATGTCTTTGGTGGTATAAAACGGGTCAAATATTTTACTCTGTACCTCTTCGCTCATGCCGATTCCAGTGTCACTAATAGTGATCACGACGAACTCACCAATGTTTTCCTTAGCAGAAGATATATTTAGGTCTCCTTCTATAACACGATTAGTTGTTGTTATGGTCAACTTCCCCCCGTCAGGCATTGCGTCGCCAGCGTTGACTGCCAAATTAATAATTGCGTTTTCGAACTCTGTTGGGTCGATTGTTACAGTCCAAAGGTCATGTGAGAGACGGGATTCAATATTAATCGAAGCGGTCAAAGATTTAGAAATCAAGTGTTCAAGGCTTGAGATTGAGTCATTCACTGACGTCACCATTTCTCCTTGCGATTCCCTGGTCGAAAAGCTGAGCATCTTCCTGGTGATTTCAGTGCCACGTTCGACAGCAGAGAAGGCGCTCTGAATCCGTTTCGACGCCTTGTCATCGTTCTTGGTCACCTGCTGCTGCAGCTCCAGATTTCCCATAATAATCGCAAGAATATTATTGAAATCATGGGCGATACCCCCGCTTAATTTACCGATTGCCTCCATCTTCTGGGAACGACGAACCTGCTTTTCCAGGCTTTTACTGACGGTGATGTCTTGTAAGACCAGAGACAGGCCAATGATTTTTTCTTTTGAATTGAAGAGCGGGGATACCCGAAGATTTACGATGACATCTTCACCATTCACATTGGAAAGGCTTACCTCTTTCATCTCGTGCCGCTTGATCGTGCCATCGAGTAGGTCATTTGCTATCGTTGCCGAGAAGCTTCGCGACTCGGTAAAACTTAGCAGTTCCCATATAAGCTTCCCAAGGCCCTCATTTGTTGGTGGCGAAATCAATTGTCGTGCTGCTGGATTAATGAAATTCACATAACCCTTGCCATTTGTGGTGATGACGGATTCGACGAGCGAATTTAATGTGATTTCAGCTTGATGCCTTGTGGTAAGCAGTTGCTCTGAGGTCTGTTCATGATCTTTATGCTCCTTGTCTAGTTCTTTGCCTTTGCTTTCCAGCATTCGCTTCTGTTCACTTTCATATTCGTGAATGCGCTGTTGCAGGCTGTTGAAGGATGTCGCGACTGTGTTAATTTCTGTGCCAAAAGTGCTTTTAATAGGGCGGTGTTTGTGATCTGTTTCGAAGGCCTTCATTGCCTCGTTAATGACATTGAGTGGATCGCCTATTGAGCGTTTGAAAGCGAGCCTTGATATAAAATAAGCCGTAATTATGACGAGCATAAAAATCATAATGGCAACTTCCAGCTGGTAGGCTAAGTCATCGTAGATTCGGTCCAGACTGATGCCTAAGGTCAGGTTGCCAACAATGGTGATTCCACTTTCATCTGCATAACGGATAATTCGAGTTCGCTGTAACTTTTTTTCGACATCTTGCATGTCTCCAAAGTTAAACAAAACAAGATTGTTTGAGTCAGTGACCCGAATTAAATCGATATCGACATCCGACAGTAATGAGACAACGTAATTCCTGATAGCGTCCGCATCATTATTGACGACAGGATTCGCTAACAACAAGGTATAGGTCGAAGTCAGTGTTTCCAATTTACGTTCAATTAGATTTTTACTTTTGTGGTATTGATTTAGCCCGCCAATGACGAACAGGCATACCAATACAAATATCGTGAGGGGAAAGAATAGCCTGACAAAAATGAAGTAAACACTGCTCTTGCCAGACACGTTGGCGGGGTCTATTTATTATCTTCAAGTTGAACGGCAGGTATCGGTTTGATAGATGACCAGAGTTGCTGAGCGATACCGATATTACGTTCTCTATCTTTCTCCCAGAGTTCTTTGGTCGCACGGTTTAATAGCATGTAAAGCTTTCCATCCAACACCGTGTAGGCCTCCGGATCGACATCAAACTTTTGACCCATGCGTACTCCATAAGCGCAATAACCACCAAACTGAGGAAGATAGCTATCTGGTGTTAGCAGGAAGGCTTCACGGTTAGCCGGACTTGAGAATAAAAACGTATGATCTTTGTAGATTGCGGAGATTGATGTTTTGCCGCTTTGTGGCGTTGGCCCGAAATAAGACACCGCGTCAAAACCATGCATGGCAACCCCATCGTCGTTGATATTAAATTCCTGAGCTTGAATTGGGCTTATAAAGCACAGAAATACGATGAAATTTAGAATGAAGGGAAAACTTGTTTTAATGGACTTGATCATATTTGTGATCCCGAAGTTGAACTTTAAATCAATGTGTAGTGCTTTGTATTCGCAATTGATTAGGTGCCTTATAGAAAACGGTGCTCAGCTAAACTAAGTCCCTTGTCGTTATTTTTGTGATCCGTGGTTAAGGTTTTGTCGCGAGGTCGGCGCCAACTACCGAGCCGTTGTAAATAAGATAGCAAAATTAGCAAAAATTACAATAAAGATCAGGCTTAGCCAGCCATCGATGAGTGTTTTTTTGGAAAAAAATGGCAGCCTAGCCTGGCGGTTGAAATTTAAAATGAGGAAGGGCATTTTTTATCTGGGTTAACACTCGCGAGCATCAATGCATGTTGCATTGCTCATGCCTCAATCATACTCCTTGCTTCCTCTGGTGTGGCCACGTCGTGACCCATACTCTCGATAACAGCCACGGCGCGCTCGACCAATTGTACATTGGTAGGTTGACCATCTTGTGTATAGGCATAGTCTTCGAGGCCAAGCCGAATATGGCCACCGAGGCTAATGGTGGTCGGCAACAG
>JAESST010000512.1 GCA_016763995.1 Flavobacteriales bacterium
ATTAAACGATGACATTCAAATGAAAAACTTCTTAAAATACGATTACCACCGTTATTTAAGAGGTCGTAGCAGGGAAACTGAGAAAGAACTTCCTCTTTATAAAGTGGAAAATCAGGGCTACCTTCATTATGGAAAAGGAAGTGTTATCATGTACGCTTTACAAGATTATATTGGTGAAGAGAAAGTAAACAAAGCAATGAGTAATTTCTTAGCAGAGTTTAAATACAAAGCACCTCCCTACCCTACTTCACTCGATTTTTTAAGACATCTAGAAAAAGAAGTTCCTGATAGCTTGAACTACTTAATTGAAGATTGGTTTAAGAGTATTACTTTGTATGATTTCCGTTTAGAATCGGCTACTTATGTAAAAAACAATGAGGGTAAATACGAAGTTACTTTCGATATAAATTCAAGAAAATTAAAAGCGGATACCATTGGAAACGAAACAGAAGTTCCACTAAAAGATTGGGTAGACATTGGCTTGTTTAAAGACAGCGATGAAAAAGAGTTGTTAGCAATTGAACGTGTTCTTATTAATAAAGCAACACAATCTTTTACCTTAACTGTAGACACCATTCCTACCAAAGCTGCAATAGACCCTAAACGAATTTTAATTGAACGAGTTTATAAAGATAATTTTAAGACAGTGAAAGAGAAAGAAGCCGTCAATTAATCCCCATTGGCAGAAACAAAAAGCCTTTGCTTTCTAATTCATATAGAAAGCAAAGGCTTTTTTATGAGGAGCACCGTATCAGCACTCTTAATTCCCTTCTATATTCAAGTCTTGAAAACTCTTCTGTGTATTTAATCGAAAAGAAAATTCATATCCTTCATTTACGGCAATGCCATAAAAAACTAAGTCCATAAAACTAAACGTCTCCATCATTACTTCTGGTAAATAGGAATAATCAAACCATATCAGCGTTTCAACATAATCATGCCTCTCTGCATTCACTAGAAACCCAATAGTCCTAAAAAATTTCCTAAAAACCCAGCAGCAAGTCTCCTTACTGCCGATTGAATGAGCCATAGACCTCAGGACAGTTATATGAGACTTTCTGTATATTGCCTCTGAGGAGTTCTAACCATTACTAGGTTTAACCCATTGGTTTCTTCTTTTCAGGCTAACCAATATCTTACCCAAACACAACTTTTGTATCTAATCTTAAAAGGCACTATCATGCATTAGCGTTGGAGAGTGTGAAATATAGGCTGGTCTGCCATTTTTGCAGCGCCAATAATTCCTCCTTTTGTGCAAATATATCCATAGTATGCATTTGTCATCCCTGGATTAGATAATCGAATAATAGTTCCTTCTATGAAAGGAGTGTTAAGGGTTGAATCAAATTCCCAATCGGATAAACTAACATAAACCTCTTGAACATAAGGGGCATTTTTTAATAATGAAAAGCTATGAGAAGATGTTGCAGCAGTACTCATGATGATGTAATTATTTGCCGAATTTTTTTCCTTAATGTAAGATCCTGGAGGAAATGCTCCATGAAAGATCTTGGTAGCTGTATTGGGGTACTGATTAGTAACTATATTCTTAATCGTATCGGATCCAGCAGTAATATCTCCCCATATGGGTTGCACAAAAATAGGGTAGCTTGCTGAATAAACTTTAACATTAGAGATATCTGTGTAGCCATAAGGAACAGACGACACAACAATGGTATCATTATTAATTTCAGCAACATAACCCAGAGCCCTTTTTGTAGAACCAAAATCGGCAAATAAGTTATCTCCAATTTGATATTGCCCAGGGTTAACGCCTATAATAATCGCTTTTTTATCAATAGTGTTAATACTAATATTCTTATTACTCTCGAGTAAAGCTATGTTGTAATTATAATTGGAATTATTTACAAATTTCACTGGAACATAATTTAATGAGATTTCTTCTCCGGCCATTAATATAACTCCCTTGGTATTAGCTAAAGGCATACCGTATGAATTTTTCCCTATAACTTGATTCTTACATTTAAGATGTACATTTTCATAATCTACATTATGAATCAAATCACCTCCACTATTAGTATAACCATTACTTACAACGATTCCTCCTTCAATAAATCCTCCTGAAATTAAGAGTCCATTGGTTTTAAACATAAATGGAGCTTCGGTATTACAGTTATCAGTGTATTCTATACTACAATCCCTAAAAGAACATTGATTTGGAGTGCTCAAACGAGACCCTGGAGCAAAAGTAGTATTAGAAGGTTTGAGGAATTTAATTTGACATTGATTAAAAGAGGTATTATTAGAACCAATGTAGCCTAAGTTCCAAATACTTTCAAAATAACTATTGTTTACTCTTATTGGAGTAAATTGTGAATTAACATTAAATAATTTTTTTGTAAAACCCGCAAGATTGACATTGCTTACGGTGGGAGCGGTTCCTTGTTGCACCCCAATAGATCTACCATCAATAAATGTATGCAAATACAAACCATAAATATTTTCTATGGAATTACTTCTTGACTGGCTTTGTCCGCAAGCCCAAAAAGTATGACACCTTTTTACATGACTATCTTGAACCCTTATATTATCCCCATTTTGTATGCCAATTGAAGGGTTATTTGCTATCGCTATGTAATGATTTATAAATGAGCAAGCTTGTATTTTCAGCATACTGCTTCCTCCATCACTACTAGAGTTTATATAATAGCTAGAAAATCCTGGATATTGGTTTTGTGATGCAGTACCCTTCGCAAAAGGATCAATTACAATTCCACAACTTGGCGAATTTTTATTTAATCTCATTCCGCTATTTTCCCAATCCACCTCAGTATTTTCAATAACTGTGTTAATATCGGCAGGTATTGAACTAGAAGTAAATTTAGGGTAATCTGCAATACCTAAAAAGACAATGTTTTCAATTAAACAATTTCTTGCTTTTTGAATTGCTAATCCAAATGAATTAGAATCGTTTAACGAAAAAACGGTTGTATTTCCATAAGATTGAGCAGGGGAGTAACATGGAATGGCACCAGAGATAGTAATAACCGTAAATGAATATGAACTATCTGTAAGTTTATTGCTAGCTACAACCCCTTTCTTTAGTGTAAATATTCCGGGCCCTGCATTTACTCTGCTTGTTATGTCTAATTTTATTACAGCATCAATACATTTTTGAATCGCTGGACTATCGTCTTTATTATCTCCAGCAATTGCTCCAAAATCTTCTACATAAAAGCCCTTGTCTCTGACTTGAAGAATCGCATAATTCCCATTAATTGTAGGTACAACAACGCAGCTATCTACTAAATATCCAGAAATAGAATCGCTTTGAACTACATACTTCCCTCCTATTGTGGTATAAATAATGTCTTTCTCTTCTGCATCCACCGAAAGAATAGATGCAGCATTACTAACATTATAAGTATTAATTACCAAAGGTATATGTCGGCTCCAAAATAACGTTAAAACCTCAGCAGAAGAGATCGCTCGATCAAAGATCATCGCTTCATCCATTTTGCAGCCATTGATATAGCTTGGGCTCCCATTATTGTCAGATTTTCCGAATTGAAGAGTTCTTCCTGTAACATATTAATTGATCCAGTTGGAACAGTATTATTGATTCCAACAAGCACGCCATCCAGATATAATTCGAGAATATTCGTTTTTCTAATTGCCACTAAATGATACCACTTATTTAATAACAATTCAGAAGAACTTGTTACGCTATATGTTGTTGATCCAATTTCTACATGAAATTCAGGGTAATTATTATCAATAGTTGAAGAGGCTGCTAACAACCATTCATTTGTTCCAGAAATATTATCTGTGTTCCATTTCCCTAACACAATGTTATTCCAATTAGTCGTAGTTTGAGTTCTATTTATCCAAATTGAAACTGAAAATTCTTGACTCCCAAAATCATATTCTGATGGATCACCAATTGAAATATATTGAGACAAATCAAAAACATAAGCAGAAGAAGGGCTATTATTTCGATCAAATTCAGGCAGAACACCAAAGACTGTTCCGTGATTCGCATTACCACTTAAATCAAGAGCATCATCATCCATAGGCCAATTACCAATTAATCCATTAGTAATTGGTTGAGAAATACTTACCATTGGAATTAAAAGAAAAAAGAAAATAAATTGTTTCATTTAGTTATGTTTTTAATAAATAAAAATGGACATCCTATAAAAATTGACAATCAGTTAAGTTATTCTGCTAATTTATGGTTAATCTTTTCCAATTCAAACTGTTTGCACAGACCAAAGGAATCAAAACCAATTATTGAAGGGGAAGTATCCAATATAATTATGCTAAGCCTAGCTCTTGAATTTAAAAAACTTCTTCTTTCAAATCAAAATGAAACAAGAGATCGTCAGCGAGTTCTTATCGATGTTTTTTTTAAAATTGGAAAGGACCTTTAGAACAGTTGGATGATGTATGTGTTATAGAGGTTAAA
>JAESST010000513.1 GCA_016763995.1 Flavobacteriales bacterium
GCTGCAATTGTTGCTAATGCAGAATGGTCCAAATTCTGAGTTCCACTAACAGTGATTTCACCAATTTCATATGTTCTAGGCGAATTATAATCTAAAACTTCTAGAGCTGGATCAATGGTAATTTGGGAATAAATATCGTTAGCGAAAAGGAGACTAACTATCAGTGGTAAAAATCTTAAGTATCTCATTTAATTTGTTCGCTAGTTTTTCCAAACCTTCTTTCTCTATTTTGAAAGTTTGTTATTGCTTCCCACAAGTTTTCTTTTCTGAAATCTGGCCAAAGTGTATCCGTGAAATAGAACTCTGAATAAGCGGCTTGCCAAAGTAAAAAATTACTGATTCGGTGTTCACCACTTGTTCTGATAATCAATTCTGGATCTGGAATGTCTTTCGTGCAAAGATAGTTTTTGAAGTCGTCTTCAGTTATGTTTTCTTGCTCTAGCTTCCCTGATTTAACATCAATTAACAGGGAATTAACAGCATTTAATATTTCCCATCTTGAGCTGTAGCTTAAGGCTAACACAAGAGTCATTCCTGTGTTTGTAGAAGTCTTTTTAATTGCTTTTGATAGCTCAGATTGACAATTAGAAGGTAGGCTATCAAGGTCCCCAATTGCTTGTAGACAGATGTTGTTCTTGTTGAGTGTTTTTGTTTCTCCAGCAATAGTTGTCACTAGTAAGTGCATTAGTGCTATTACTTCTGCTTTTGGACGATTCCAATTTTCTGTAGAGAATGCATAAAGAGTTAAAAATTTAACTCCCGCTTCTGCTGCGCCTTCTGTTACACTTCTAACAGAAGCAACTCCATTTTTATGTCCAAAAATCCTAGCTTTCCCATTTTTTTTGGCCCAACGTCCATTTCCATCCATTATAATGGCAATGTGTTCAGGTACGGAAGATGAATTAAAATTTGTTGGAAGAGCCATTTTTTATGGGGTTTTCAGGGGCGCAAATATGCGATTTTTAAAGAGAGTTTAAAAATTATAAACGGGACATGGTCCTACTCTCGTTAATTTATAAGTAAGCATAAAACCGGATACTACAAACCAGTCATTATCATACGATTTGCCTGTTTCAAAATCTTGATTTAATCTATTCTCTAGTCCATCTAATAAATCTGTGCTTGTTTTTCTGAATCCCCATTCAAACGCCAGTGATACTTTGCGATGAATGTTTAGTTTAAATCCTGGCCCAAAAGGCATTGCAAATTCTCCTCCACCTGCTTCATCAGTTGGTTGAGGACTAAATCCATTTACTTCAATGGAATTGTCAAAATCGAAATAGCTAATTCCCACAAATATATATGGAGAAAAGAAATGTTTCTTGTCTCCTAATTTATAGGGTAAGAAATTAAATTCAATGGAAGTAGAGAATTCTGTTAGTTTACTTTCAAAACTCGCTGATCGTTGACCGTTAAAAGGGAGATCCACATTTTGATCATTCGCTCTAAGTTTAGTGCGAATCAAGCTTGCTTTCAAACTATATCTTTCGTTTAGATTAAGTCTGAAGACTGCACCATAATTTAAACTACCAGTATTTTTTCCCCAATGTGTTTTAGGGTTTAGTTCTCCAATATAATAGGATCTACCTACCGTAAAGCCAAATTCGGTGGTTTTTTGAGCGTCTACTGAGCTTATAAACAGTAAAGACAATAAATATAAGAGACCTGCTTTTTTCAGCATCTTAGTTTAACGTGAAAAAGTTAGGATTAGTATTAAAATTTAGGACGACTTCTACGACGTTTTACAATCTTTCTAGAAATAGTGACCATTCCTGTCATAAGGGCATCATTATCAGAAGGGTCTCCCCTTTGTTGACCTACTAAATCATTTCGGTCATATCCTGCACTTTCAAGGGCATCAGCGCTTTGAAGTTTATCTTGTTGACTTGAATTACCACCTAAACTAAAGCTAGGATCGGATAGAACTGCTATTCTTGCTGCTTCATTTCTACCAACACCTTCCGCTAAACGTGCATTATAAAGATTTTGCCTTCCGTAATAATCCCCGCTTACATCATCAATGTAGTCAGTAAAAGTTTGGCGCATCGTAAATTCAATGTTTATCCCCCAATATCTATCAATAGATTTCCCAATTCCAATACCGTAAGGAATTGTAAATGCAAGCCTATTGTACTTATCTGGCTCTCCTGGTAGGCCTTGACCTTCTGTGCCTAATGGTTGAAGTTTTACCCATTGTCCTGATTGATCCAAGCCTTTAGGGTTAAAGTACATTAAACCAACACCACCATAAATATAGATATCCATTTTTAGGCCTCTACGACCTCTTACCCCTCTTAAACGATAAAGATTCCCTCTAGCATTCTGAATAAGATAGAATTCGACCATCGCATCTAATTCAAAATAGCCTGTTCTAAACCTTAGATTACGTTTGCTACGAAATGATTCAGTAGTGAAATTATCATCGCTTTTAAGAATACCCCATTGGAGATTAGCCCTTCCAAAGAGATAGCTGTTAAATTGGTACCTGTAACCAATCATCATTGATGGTCGAGTTGCTTGAAAATCAAGATCCCAAATAAAATCTCTACCAATACCTGAGCCACCTCCTAGATCACCTAAGAAATTGGTAACGCCAACTCCACCTATAATTTGACGTCTAAACCTTTTCCATCGCTGAGCATCAGCAAGGTTAGGAAGTAAAACAATAGCAATTAATGTAATAAGTATTTGTTTTCTCATATGTTTACAAAATACGAGTGGCAAATATAACTAGATTTATCAAATTGACTACTCTTCTTCGTAACACTTAGTGGTTTCGTTTATCTAGACCCCAGTTTAATTTGTTTCGCAAACTATTTACGAAGCTTTGGTTTTTTAGTTGTACAATAGAGATTTTATGGTCAGCTTTTTGAATTGTCAACACCTCTCCGTTTTTCAAGTCTTTTGATCTGGAATCTAATGCGACAAGGTTTGTCTCTGCTCTACTTTCGACTGAAACAGTTAATACAGCATCATCGTCTATAACAATTGGTCTAACATTTAAGTTGTGCGGGGCTATTGGTGTGATTACAAAATTTCCAGAACCCGGCATAATAATAGGGCCTCCACAACTTAATGAATAGGCAGTAGAACCGGTAGCAGTAGAAATAATTAGTCCATCCGTCCAATAAGAATTTAAGTGTTTTCCATTTAGTGTAGTATGTATTGTTATCATTGAGGAATTATGACTTTTCAGAACACTAATTTCATTCAATGCAAAGTTATTCTCACCAAAATGGTTTCGATCACTCTCTAATCTTAAAATAGATCTCTTTTCGATGCTAAAGTCGTTGTTGAGGAGATCTGAAATTGCAGATTCAATTTGCGAAGTCGGAGTATTAGAAAGAAACCCAAGTCGACCTGTATTGATTCCTAGAATAGGAATGCCAAGGTTTTTAACAAGAAGAATAGTGTCTAAGAAGGTTCCATCTCCACCAATACTGAGTAAAAATGATACATTTTCTTTTAAATCGTTATGATCTTGAAAAAAAGCAACCTTATCGGGAATAGATATAGAGTGAGCGCTTAAACTTTTCTTAAGTGATTTATGCACAAGTACTTCGATGAGACTTATTTCTAAAAAGTCAAATAAGTTTTGAATTTCGGGAGCATGTTCGGCATCTATTGTTTTGCCATAGAGTGCTATTCTCATACGATATCAGATTGGTGCTACAAAATGAAGAAATAATCCGCTTTCTCCAAACTTATTTATTGAAAATTCACCCCTAATTACTACATCGTAATAACTCACAAAATCTAAGCCTAGTCCACTACCGAATTGAATCTGATTAGCCAGGTCGTTTTTAGGGAATCCGATTTGATCTTCTACATAAGCTGCATCGGAGAAGATACCAATGTAGAAAGCATAGTGGAACTTGCCAAATTTATCGCTAATAGCCCCAAAATGAGCTATTTTTGGTTTTACTAGTTGATATTTAATTTGTGCCTTGACTAAACCAATATTATGTCCATCAATAACATAATATTCGTAAGACCTGATTGAGAAAGAGTTATAGCCCAACCCATTTCTGAGTAAATGAGGCTGTTTATTATTTGCAGTAAACAATGCTCTAAGGGAGGCTGCAAGAAAGAATTTTTCTGATAATGGATGATATTTCTTGAATTCAAGATTTAAGTTCGTCAGATCGATTGGGTCTTCAATGCCTAGTCCCGTCTTTCGAATGCTGGCCCTAAAGTATCTACCTTTTAATGGGTAGTTTTTGGAGTCTCGTCTGTCATGTGTAAATTGATAGGTGAGGGCAAAATACTTTAGTTTATCTTTTGAATTAGTTAAATAATCAGGATTCAAGATCCTTACGGAATCTACAATGGAATTGTAATCATAGCTAATTGAAAAACTGTGAGAGTTAAAGATTTTCTCACGATAATTATAGGTGATATTTGTACTGTAGTTTCTCAATGCATCTTGATTTGCATCTTTATACTGCAACCTTTCGTTACCAAAAGAATTGTAAGAGATTTCGTCTCGCCTGTTATAAGAAAAGCTGATACGAATTCCGCTTTTTTGTTTTCTATTAAGGTAAGGGATGTTATATCTAGTTCTATACCTTTCTGTAAAACCATATTTCGCAGTGATGCTTAATTTTTCTTTTCTTCCTCGGAAGTTGTTATGACTTAAGTGCATTCCGTAGTTAATTCTTGAGAAGTCTTTATCCTTCCACCAGGTGTTGAAATTATTATCGTCAATTTCAAAAATTGGAAGAGGGAAAATATACCAACGCTCTGTTAATTGTATTAAAACAACGGTGTGTAGGCTATCAATTAATGCCACATCTAGCTGAGCAAAATTGAAGAGAGAAGTGTTTAAAATGTTCTTTTTTGATTGTGTTAAATTCTCAGCTAAATCATCGTTGCTTAAGGTGTCACCAACATGAAAGGTTAATTCTCTTAATATAATATGCTCTTTAGTAAGCTTGTTTCCAATTACTTGAATTTTATTGATCACCTTTCTAGGTGCTTTTTTAAAGCTTTCTGTTTGTTGAAATTCGCCAATCTTAAAAGCTTGAGAAAAGCTAAAGAAGGAGAGTGTAAGAAAGGATAAAAGCAAAAGAAATCGAATCATCTTTTTAGATGTTCAAATAGTTCATAAACTGATCGTACCTTCTTTTTAACTCATCTTCCATTGCACTGGTATGAAACGAGGCAGCGATAGTATAATTATATCGTTCGAAAGTTTGGATAATAGGAGAAAGGTCAGTCTTATTAATTTTTATAGTTACATCCATTTTAGTGGAATCTGTATGTGTATGTATATATGAACTAAGAATTTTAGCTCCATTACTTTCTACAATTGAAGAAATTTCAGATAATGAATAATCATTAACGTTCAACTCTAACTGAAGAATTCCTCCAATGTCCTTTATTGCAGCTAAATTTGAAATGCTATCAATTAAAATGGGTAAGGATATGACGCCTAAGAAAGTGTTATCATCGTCTAGAATTGGGATCAATGAAAGTTTTAAAATAGAGATTTTGGCTAGTACCTCATAAATGTGTTCATAGGCATTGATCGCAGGCTTTTCCAAGGAAAGGGTATGATTCCCAATTGGAGCTTCAGGGTCATCTAAGTCTAGAATATCATTTTCAGTGATTAGCCCTAAAAACTCAGTATGATTTACAATTGGTAGTTCAGTCAATTTGTAATCTTCCATCAATTCTAGCGCACGCCTGCCTGTATCTGAAGTTTTCAGAGCAGGAATATCATCACTAATTAATTCTTTTGCCAACATTTCTTAAGCTGCTTTGTATGTTATTTTATAAAGCTAATTTTGAGCGTCGTCACACAATATTACTGAAATATTCATGAGCAGATTAAGCGTAAATATCAATAAAATTGCCACATTAAGGAATGCTCGAGGAGAAGATGTTCCAAATTTGGTAAACGTTGCACTAGATTGCGAAAAATTTGGAGCACAAGGAATCACAATTCATCCACGACCTGATGAAAGGCATATTCGATATCAAGATGTATATGACTTAAAAAAGGTTGTTACTACTGAATTTAATATTGAAGGGTATCCGAATCAAAAATTTATTGATTTAGTTCTAGAAGTAAAACCAGACCAGGTAACATTGGTTCCTGACTCTCCGGGAGTTATAACGTCAAATGCGGGCTGGGATGTTCTGAAAGAGAAAGCGTTTTTAAATCTTATTCTACAACAATTTAAGCGGGAAGGAATTCGAACGTCTATTTTTATGGAAACAGACGAACGTCAATTGGAAGCTCTTTCTGAAGTTGAAACAGATCGGATTGAGTTTTATACTGGACCTTATGCCTCTAGGTTTTCAAAAGGGCCGAATGAAGCGATGGAAGCATACATTAGAGGGGCGGAAATTGCTAGTAAACACAATAAGGGGATAAATGCTGGACACGATCTAGACCTAAATAACTTAGCATATTTCAGAGAACATCTTCCTGATCTATTAGAAGTCTCGATTGGACATGCGCTAATTTCTGATGCGCTGTACCTCGGGTTAGAAGAGACAATTAGGCAATATTTAGTAGCATTAAACCACTAAAGATGGAATTAAATTTTAAGAAATTAGGAGCTGGCGAACCCTTAATTATTTTGCACGGTTTGTTTGGGTCGTTAGATAATTGGATGACCTTAGCAAAGCAATGGTCTAAAAGTTTTGAAGTTTATTTGGTAGATCAAAGAAATCACGGACAGTCGCCTCATTCAATAGAGTTCTCTTTTGAGTTGATGGCTGCCGACCTTATGGAGCTTATTCAAGCGGAAAAAATAAATAATCCAATAATTTTAGGGCATTCGATGGGAGGGAAAACCGCAATGGAGTTTGCGATAAGACACCCTGAGTTGGTTAAGCAATTGATTGTAGTAGACATTGCTCCTGTGAAATATGAAGTACATCATTATACTATTATTGACGCATTAAAGAATGTCCCCCTCAATGAGATTGGAAGTAGAAAAGAAGCTGAAGTATTTCTGGCTGAGAAAATTTCTGAATTTGGGATCAGGCAATTTTTATTGAAGAATTTATATTGGAAAGGAAAAGATCAATTGGCTTGGCGATTTAATTTAGAGGTGCTTTCTGATAGGATTATTCCAATTAGCGAACATAATGTTGCACAAGGGCTCTTTGAAAAGGAAACCCTTTTCATAAAAGGGGCTAATTCTAACTATATATTAGCTGAGTATGAGAATGAAATAGCAATGAAATTCCCTAATTATGAGTTAGAAATCATTGATGGTGCTGGACACTGGGTTCATGCAGAAAAAATGAAAGAGTTCTCTGAGGTAGTATGGGCTTTTTTGAAAGCTTAGTAGAATTTAAATCACCTTTAACATTATTTCAGAAAATCAATCTTTTTATAATGGGTAGAATCAGCATTCTATTTGCTATTTTTACTTTTGATTAAGATTATGTCGTCAAAACTTGTTATCATTCCGACCTATAATGAGTTAGAGAATATCCAGAAAATTATTACTAAGGTATTCTCTTTAGAGGGGGGGTTTCATATTTTGGTAGTAGATGACGGATCTCCTGATGGGACTGCAGATGTTGTAAAAAGTCTGCAATCTAAATTTGATAATCGTCTACACATAGAGGAACGGGCAGGGAAATTAGGACTTGGCACAGCTTATATTCATGGATTTAA
>JAESST010000045.1 GCA_016763995.1 Flavobacteriales bacterium
CTGTAAAACAATGCCAACAATATTTTTTCCAATATCGTGTACATCCCCTTTAACAGTTGCCAGTACAATTTTACCGTTGAATTTTACCCCATCGCCTTTTTCCGCTTCAATAAAAGGGTTTAAGTGAGCCACTGCTTGTTTCATGACTCGCGCGGATTTTACTACCTGAGGCAAAAACATTTTACCTGCACCAAACAAATCTCCAACAATATTCATCCCATCCATAAGAGGGCCTTCTATTACCTTAAGCGGCTTATCATATTGCTGTCTAGCTTCCTCCGTGTCTTCTGTAATGTATTCTACAATCCCTTTTACTAAGGCATGGCTTAAACGCTTCTGAACAGTAAATTTTCTCCACTCTTCATTTTTTACAATTACCTTACCTCCTTCTTTTACACTTCCTGCAAAATCTGTTAGTCTTTCTGTAGCATCATCACGCCTATTTAATAAAACATCTTCAACATGTGTTAATAGATCTTTAGGTATGTCATCGTAAACTTCAATCATTCCTGCATTTACAATTCCCATATCTAAGCCTGCTTGAATTGCATGATATAAGAATGCTGAGTTTATTGCTTCACGAACTACATTATTCCCTCTAAAAGAAAAAGACACATTGGAAACCCCTCCACTTACTAGAGCTCCCGGCAAATTTTCTTTTATCCACTTAGTGGCCTTTATAAAATCAACCGCATAATTGTTATGCTCTTCTAAGCCAGTTCCTACTGTTAAAATATTAGGATCAAAAATGATATCTTCGGCTGGGAATTTCACTTTCTCAGTAAGAATTTTATAGGCTCTTTCGCAAATCTCAATTCTCCTTTCATAGTTATCTGCTTGTCCTTTTTCATCAAAAGCCATTACAATAACTGCTGCACCATATTTTCGAACAGTTCTTGCTTGTTGAATGAAGTTTTCTTCTCCTTCTTTTAAGCTGATTGAATTGACAATACATTTTCCTTGAACACACTTTAACCCTGCTTCAATTACCGAGAACTTCGACGAATCTATCATTACAGGAACCCTTGAGATATCTGGTTCTGAAGCAATCATATTTAAGAATGTTTTCATTGCCTCTTCCGAGTCTAACATCCCTTCGTCCATGTTAACATCAATAATCTGCGCCCCTCCTTCTACTTGTTGCAAAGCAACAGTTAATGCCTCCTCGTAATTGTCATCTTTAATCAGTCGCTTAAACTTAAGTGATCCCGTAACGTTGGTTCGTTCACCAATATTTACAAAATTGCTCCCTTTAAAAACGGTTAATGGTTCTAGCCCACTAAATCTTGGCAGCTTTTCAATTACTGGCTTCTTTCTTGGAGAATAATTTTGAGCAATTCTCGCAATTTCTTTAATGTGTTCTGGTGTTGTTCCGCAACACCCTCCTATAATGTTTACAAATCCGCTTGAAATAAAATCCTCAATAAAACCTCCCATTTGCTCTGCCGTTTGATCGTATTCTCCGAAAGCATTAGGGAGTCCCGCATTAGGATGCGCACTCACATAGAAGTTTGTTTTATTCGCTACTGTTTCTAGGTAAGGTCTTAATTCCTCTGCTCCAAGGGCGCAATTAAACCCAACGGTTAATAGTGGAAGGTGACTAATTGAAATTAGAAACGCTTCGGCTGTTTGCCCTGAAAGCGTTCTTCCACTTGCATCAGTTATTGTTCCTGAAACCATGATGGGTAGTTCTTTTCCAGACTCGTCAAAATAGTCTGAAATTGCAAAAAGCGCTGCCTTACAATTTAAGGTATCAAAGACAGTCTCTACCATTAATATATCCGCCCCACCTTCCGCTAAAGCCTTAACCTGCAAAGTGTATGCTTCTTTCAATTCATCAAATGACGTATTTCTAAATTCAGGTCGATTTACATCAGGAGAAAGCGAACCTGTTCTGTTGGTAGGTCCAATTGATCCTGCAACAAAACGTGGCTTATCCGGATTTGCAGCTGTGAATTCATCTGGGACTTCTTTTGCAATTTTAGCCGACTCATAATTTAACTGATACACGGCATCTTCTAGTCCATAATCGGCTTGAGCAATTGTTGTCCCTGAAAAGGTATTGGTTTCAACAATATCTGAACCAGCCTTAAAGTATTCTGCATGAATTTCTTTAATAATTTCTGGTTGAGTGATTGACAGTAGATCATTATTTCCCTTCAAAGACATGTGGTGGTCTTTAAACTGCTCTCCCCTAAAGTCTTCTTCTGTCAAAGCATGGCGTTGAATCATAGTCCCCATAGCTCCATCAAGCACTAAAACTCTTTCCTCTAAAATTTCTCTTATGTTATACTTCATATTTCATCATAAAAAAAGCCCTTCGCTTCTAAATCAAGTTCAGAATGACAAGGGCTTTTAATTGTCGATGAACTTATCTTTATTCCAAAATTGGAAACAGGAATTGGCACCGCATTTTTCAATAGGTTGCCAAGGCTTCACAGGGCCTGTCCCTCTGCCTTTCTTGATAAATCTGATTATAAGAACGTTCTAGGCCTGAGCCTTATTGTTTTTTAGATAATGCTTGTATGTAAAGTAACCTGCCACAGCAAGTAAAATATACGGCACAAACATAATGTACATGATCCCACCATTAATCCCTTTCCCGACTGCTTCATCACCGCTCTGCATATTCGATTCTAAAACCGCTTTGCACATCGAACATTGGGCTTCTATATCACTAGAAAAACCTAAAAATAAAACAACAAAAAGGGCTAATATTTTGGTAGCATTTTTCATCAAGCCAAAGGTACGAACGGAATTAATAAGAAACTAATAATAAGGTACTATCATAAGATATACAATAACTCCTGTAAGGGTCACATAAAGCCAAATCGGAAGAGTTATTCTAGCGATTTTTTTATGCTTGTCAAACTTCTGGGAGAGAGCTCTAGAAAACGTTACCAAAACCAAAGGTACAACTGCAATGGATAAAGCAATGTGTGTCAATAGAATTACCAGATAAATGCCTTTGATGATTCCTTCTCCACCATATGGAGTAGATTCAGTTAAGGCATGATAAGTTACGTAGGAAAGTAAGAAAAGCACAGAAAGCACCAATGCAGTTGTCATCAGTTTCTGGTGCAATTGAATGTTTTTATTTTTAATAGCTCCTAAAGCAAAAAGTAATATGAAGAAAGTCGACCCATTTATAAATGCATTAAACATGGGCAAATAATATACTTCGTCTCCTACTTCAAAGTTCTTGGGTAGCATATAAAGTATCGCCACCAATACTGGAACTACAATCGATAGAATTAGAATTATTGGTTTCAATTTACTTTGAGAAAAAGCCATACTTCTATTTATCTTTTAATGGGGCATACTCTTCCCTGAATAGTATTTCTATCGCATCCATGCAATCTTGAACATCTGTTGTACTTGTGCCATCAAAAATCCCTCGAATACGTCCCAATTTATCAATTAAAAAAAAGTTAGTTGAGTGTAAAAAGCCTCCTTCAGCATCCAAATCTTTCATGGCATTTGCAAAATACCCTTTTGCTGCGACTTGATATATTTTTTCTTTTGGGCCTGTAACAAAACTCCAAACAGAATCAATCGCATGAACTCTTTTTGAGTACTCATAAAGCACCGCCACAGTATCATGGTCAGGATTTATGGTATGTGACAATAATTTAAAGTCGTGACGATCGTGGAAATGCTTTTGCAATTCCAACATATGAGTTGCCATTTTAGGGCATATTGTAGGACAGGTAGCAAAAAAGAAATCGGCTACATAAATTTTACCCTCGTAATCTTTCTGCGATATCTTTTCCCCAAGATGGTTTGTGAACTCGAAATAGGGAATAGTATGATAGATGGTATCTATTGTAGACCCTTCTGCTAAGACTTTAGGACCATAAATAGGTGGCGCATTGAAATTATTTACTCCAGAGTGTAGAATAAAAAAGAAAATCGTTGGTAAAAGAAGAATGGCAAATAAAATTACCCCTTTCTTCATTCCCTTATTACTCATATAAGTAGAATTACATCAAATTGTGACTGTCGTGCACAAAGACTGCTTCTGCAAGCACCATAATTATAAGATAAATAACAAGCACTATATACGGCACTGCCACCATAAGCTTAAAGTTCTTATACTCGTGCTTTAAGTGCATATAGTCTGCAACAATGAAATACGCTTTAATCAAAGTAAGAATAATAAAGGTCCATTTTACAAAAGCCCACGCTAAGCTCCAATCTTTCCAAAATAACCCTAAAGTAACTTCAGCTCCTGTAATTGCAAGTAATACCCAAAAAATTTTCCAAATGTGCTTGCGCAAGCCTATCCCATCTTCTTCTGAGTGGCTATGTGCGTATTCTGCTGTTCTATCGAAATCTGACATATCTTAAAAACTAAACGATTATACTAAGTAGAAAAAGGTAAAAACAAATACCCAGACTAAATCTACAAAGTGCCAATATAAACCTACTTTTTCTACCATTTCGTAATGTCCTCTCTTCTCATATGTTCCTTTCAACACATTAACGAAAATTATAAAATTGATTACTACTCCACTAAAAACATGAGTCCCGTGAAAACCGGTGATGAAGAAAAAGAAGTCTCCAAAAAGAGGCAGTCCATATTCATTCACAGTTAAGTTCGCACCATAAACCTCGGTTCCTTCCTTAATAAGAGCAGCAGCTTCTGCTCCACTAATGGTTAGCCCTTCTGCTCCTGGCATAACAATCGCATCTTTGGCTTCATTTAACCATTGAACAATCGTTCCATCTACTAATTGAAGTGCGCCTAATTCTGTTCCATGAATAAAATGCATCCACTCCCATGCTTGAGACCCAACAAAAACTAGACCTCCAACAATTGTCCAAGCCATCCATCTGATCACCTTTGACTTATCCATTCTTTGTCCAGCTTCAACGGCTAAAACCATCGTTACAGAACTCATAATCAAAATAAAGGTCATTAAAGCTACATAAAGTAGCGGTTGATCTCCATGAAAGAATGGAAAATGTGTAAACACATTTTCAGCTACAGGCCAAGTCTCTTCGAAACTATGACGCATGAAACCGTAAGATATTAATAATCCTGAAAAAGAAAATGCATCTGAAACGAGGAAAAACCACATCATCATTTTCCCATAACTTACTTTAAAAGGTGAAATTCCACCTCCCCAAAGTGTCTTTGAATCAACAGTAGGAGAATGTCCTGCCATAGTGTTATTGTTAAATTATAGTTCTAAAAAAAATGTACAAATAAATCCACATACCGCCCATAAAGTGCCAGTAAGATGAACACACTTGCAAACCTAATAAATTTTCTGAGTTATATCTACCTTTAAAGGCATTAAAAATGACGATTAATAACGCAACAATTCCGCCTGCAAGGTGTAATAAATGGAGTCCTGAAATAATATATAAAAAAGAACCTGATGCATTATGGGTAGCTCCTGTCATAAAGACCCCTTGATCTACTAATTGACCGTAACCTGCCACTTGAGTAAATATAAATACGACTCCTGAAAGAAGTGCCAAACCCAGCATGCTTTTTAACATGGGTTGATTATTTCTCTTTCCAAAGAAATTGGCCAAAATAAATAATACACTACTCAAAAGAATAACAATGCAACTTACTAGAAACATAGAAGGCATTTCGAAATGCAACCACTGTCCGTCTCCTTTTCTTACAATTACAGCGCTTGTTAATCCTGCGAAAAGCATTACAATGCTCACCATACCAAACCACAAAAGAGGCTTCATCACCTTCTTCTTCTTCTCTTCTTGAAAGTCTTTCTCGTTTAATACAAATTGATCTTCCATAATTATATTTTATCTAAATACCAGGCCAATAAAACAATCGGCACATAAATAAATGAAGCAAACATTACTTTTGTTGCCCATTTATCTGATTTATCTTTAAACAACTTTATCGCTGGGTAGATCATAATAATTCCTGCAACAATTATAAAAATTAATGCAATTGAACCAGTAAACCCAAAAGCGACAGGCAATATACTCACTAACAATAAAAAAAGCGAATACAACAAAATTAAAAACGCAGACGTAAAATCTTTACCCCCTTTTGAAGGTAATAGATAAAACCCTGCCTTTGCATAGTCTTCACTTGCCTTCCAAGCAATAGCCCAAAAATGAGGAAATTGCCACATGAATTGCAACGCAAACAACAACCCTGCTTCTAAATCGAAATATCCCGTTGCAGCAACCCAGCCCAACATTGGAGGAATTGCTCCAGGAAATGCTCCTACAAAAACTGCCCAAGGAGTTTTCTGCTTCAATGGCGTATAAACAGCTACATATAAGATCAACGAAATCAGTGCTAAAATTCCGGATAAAGGATTTAATTTCAACCAAATAATTGTAACGCCTAATATACCTGAGACAAATGCGATAACCCAAGCTTCGTTTTTTGTCATTCTGCCCGTAACCAAAGGACGAACCTTTGTTCGATCCATTAATTTATCTAGCTCTTTTTCAATAATTTGATTAAATCCATTAGAGGACCCTGTAACTAAGAACCCTCCTAAACACAACCACAACAAATCAGGCCATATTATCTGATCTACAGCGATTAAATATCCCAATACAGCAGAAAAAACAACTAAGGAAGCTAATCGCAACTTAAAAAAAGCAGCATAATCAGCAATTTTACTTGAAATTGTAGTTGGAATACTGAGGTCTTTTTCTCTTGTCAAATCCATGAAAGATTATCCATTTTTAAGGACGGCAAAAGTAATCAATAAGAGTTAAATTCTGAATTAAAGATCGAAATATTGATTGTATAGATTCGTTCTTAAACGAATCATTAACATATTATTCATATTGCTTGTATTGGTCGTTTTTTGTTCTCGCCAAATAAAGCCTAAATCAATAGTGCTAGACCAATTTTCATTAATTAAGTAACCAATAACAGATTCAAAATACCTTATTTGAACTGCCTTCCCCTGCGTTAAAGTGTTTTCAAATTCTCGAGATTGTTTCACATTTGCATTTGAGACTTGAATATTTTCTCCTAGGTTTTTCCCAAAACCTGAGAACCCCTTCCTA
>JAESST010000514.1 GCA_016763995.1 Flavobacteriales bacterium
ACACATTAAACAAAAAGTGAGGATTAATCTGTGCTTGTAATGCGTTCAATTGTGCTTTCTGTTTTAGTAGTTTTTCATTCAAGACATCCTGTTTCTTATTGGATAGATATTTACCCAATAAAAAAGATAAAACAACAACTATTAAACTGATTAAACCAATAAACCATGGCCTTTTGTACAAAGGTGGATATATAGTAAAGGGAATGCTTAGTATATCACTTACTAATTTATCTTTATAAATCATTCTAACCTGAAGCAAATAGGTCCCATGTAATAGGACACTCAAATCAATATTATCATGAACTAGTTTTCTCCACTGCTGATCATTCAGCCGGTATTGAACCGTTATGTCATTAAAATATGCATAAGAGATGAAGCTGATCTGGAATGATAAATTATTCTGTTGAGAAGTGAGTTGTTTGAGTTGATCCCGAAATATAAGAATCGAATCATTTAAGAGAATTCTTTTTACTTCTAACTTAGGAAGATGTGTTAGTACAGTTTTTTTTAAGTCTGACAATCTTTTAATAAAAAAGCCATCATCGTATAACAAATAAATAGAGTCACCACCCACAAAGGCACTTTCCAATTCTTCTTGCATAGAGCCATCGGATAATAAATCAGAACTAAACTGTCCTTCTTTATATAGAATAAGTTCCGCTCCTTTTTCACTTACCACCAGAAATGAAGAGTCTGAAATAAATTGAACGCTTTTTACAAATAAACCGCTTGTTATACTATCAACAAAATGCGGAGAAGCAACACTCTTATTCCACCAGACTAATCCAAAGCCCTTCTGACTCAATAACATTCCGTTTTTAAATGAATAAAGCTTAATAGTCTTCCTATTTAAAGCCTCTTCTTTACTATTGATTTTTTGGACCAAAGAATCCTTAAAAATAAAATCCCTTTCCCACTACCTAAGTAAATACGATCCTTAATAACCTTTATTGCGAATAATCGTTCAGTAACAGGCCCTAATTTATTGAGCAAAAACTGCTCTGTATCAACTATATTTAAGCCAAAAGTAGAAAAATAAAGAGAGCCTTTGTCTGAATCTACATCATAAAACGAAACGTTTTCAATTTCATTTAGCTTATCAAAATTAAGTGAATTAAAAACTTCAATAGAACGACCATTAGTGATTAAAAGAAAGGAGTCTACCACTTTGTAATTTAATATCCGATCTCTACTAATTAAAGTATCAAAGCTTAATGTTTTATCAAACAGCTCATAATGTATAAGATGATTCGAACGGGCCAGTAAAAAAGATGTCTTTGAAAGGTTAACTATTCCTCCCTCTTCATTTACTTCTATAATATCGGGAGTTCTAAAAAAAAACGGTGCTGTAGGATGCCAGTAAAAAACACCTTTCCCTTTAGTACTAATCCAAAAGCCTCCCTCAGAATCTTTAGTAGTATGGTAAACTGTTTCTCCAGGTAAAAGGTGATAATTATCTTTATTATTATTCAATACATACAAACCATTACTCTGAGTTCCAACATAGATATTTCCATTTGTTGAGTCATAAAAGCAATCGTTAACAGGAGTATTACCTTTAAAAATCTCTTTACCTACGCCGACCGAATCAATAAAGTATAACTTCTTGTTAATAGACCAAAATGAACGCCCATTAGAATTCAAATAAATGGAATTACTTACTCCTTTAATATTTAAATCAAACTCAGGGGTGTAACTCCCAATAATATTTTTATATGGTATACCAATACCTAATGTCCATACTTCCTTATCATCAAACGGTTTATAAATCCCAACATTTGTTCTATCAGTAGGTTTTAAAACTTCAATTTTGCCATTTGGTAAAACATTTATCAAACCGGAAAAGAATTTGTCTTTAAAGCCAATAAGAATCGAGTTGTCTTCATTTACATGCATTGAACCAATCACCATCCCTCCATACTTCTCTCCTAGTTCCTTATTTGCACTAATGGAATGCCAGTGTTTATTTTCATAATACCCAATCCGAGCTTCCAATGTATAATACCATATTCTACCCTTTCCGTCTTTATGAAAACCAAATACAGTATTACCTTGAAGTCCATTTGATGTATTAAAGTTCTTAAATACACGACCATCGTAAGAAGAAATTCCTCTATCGGTGGCGAACCATATTACTCCTTCATCATCAATAATGCTTTGATAAACTGTATTATCCGCCAATCCATTATTTGTGGTAAAATTTTTTAAATAGGCTTGCTGAGAAATCTTACTTTCTAGAGAAAGTAGATCTCTAGAATAAGTAAAAAATAACAGAAAAATTAATGCGGAAAAATTAAATTGACTCAAGTAGTAGCTTAAATAATCGAACTATAAAAATAGATTAATTCTGATAAACAACTAATTACAACACGACCACTTATGAGGTAAAATAGCCCGATTAAAGAAAAAAATCTACCCATTCATATACAATACATTAGCAATTTTAAAAAATATTAACAATTAATAAACAGCGAGTTAACAAACACCAAGCATTCCCGATTACAAAATAAATACTCCCGCTTACAACTTATTAAATTACTTGTAAATAGTACGATTTCATTAATCCTTCTAACTATCTCCTAATATTTAGAGTTACATAGATTTTAGTAGATACCTTCTAAGATCTATGGCAGAATGAGAAGATTAAATCACTCTAATACGATGAAAGCTACAGTTGAAACTGCTTGATAAATCCTAAGAACCTGAGTTCTGTTCTTCTTAAACCCTTAAATATTATACCTTAACCCGTTTAGAAATTTTTTTTTACCACTTACAAAGTTTTATCTCCCACAAGCAAACTTCAACTCAACATAAACGATTCATTAAGCGACGTTTGCATATAGCGTAAGCCGAAAAGCAATTTAGAGTAGGCACAAATTATTAATATTTATTATGAAAAAATTATTATTTATGGGAGCAATGTTAGGCGTGATGTCTCTAGGATTCTCTCAACAAGGTAACAACTGGCATTTCGGTGACGGAGCATCTTTGCACTTCCCTAGCGGTGGTGGTTCACCTACAGTAGGAAGTGGATCCTTAATTACTAATGAAGGTTGTGCTACTATTAGCGATGCAACTGGCAGTTTGTTATTTTATACAGATGGAGTAAATATTTGGAATGCCTCCAATACTCTTATTAACGGATCAACGCCATTATTAGGTCATAGCTCTTCTTCTCAATCTGCCGTGATCGTTCCTAAACCAGGAAACATTAACCGTTATTTCATCTTTACTCAAGGAGAGAAGTTTAGTTGCTACTCCCAATCTTCGTGTCATGGGCTAAACTACAGCGAAGTAGATGTAAGCAGTGGGGTTTCTCTTATTTCGGCTAACAACCCACTTTTATCCGCAAGTGTAACAACTGAAAAAGTTACTGCAGCTTGTAACAGCAATGGTACGGATTACTGGGTTTCAACAGTAAAGCAAAACGGTGATTTTGTTACCTATCCAATAAGCTCAACTGGAGTTGGGTCTGCAATAATTTCGTCTGGCGCAGGAATATCTGCCACAGCAACAAACACATCTTCAGGCCATTGGCTAAACGACAGAGTAGGTTACATGAAATTTTCTCCTGATGGTAATAGGCTTGCTCTTGCCAGAAGACAATCCAACTCAATTAATGAAATTTTTTCTTTTGATCCTTCTACTGGTATGGTAACAAGTAATGATGGCACCTATCATATAGGTACCGTCTATGGTTTAGAGTTTTCTTCAGATAACAATTACTTATACACAAGTGAAGGCTTCAGCAGTGTTTCTCAATATGACTTAAATACTACAGGCTATCCAAAAAGTATATTACATACTACTTCTTCTGGAGGCTCATCAAGTGTAGGTGCCTTACAATTAGGGCCTGATGGTAACATTTATGTTGCAAACGGATATGAAGGCACGAATGGCTATTTCTTAGATGTCATTCAAAATATAAACTCTAACTCACCAATCTATTTAAATAACCATGTTACTTTACAATCAGGCACTCATTCTCGACTTGGTTTGCCTGACTTCGTAAGTTGCTTTTTTCAACCTGAACTTCCTTGTGATGCAGATGTTTCATTTACTTACAGAATTGATGAAGGCTGTAACGTATCTTTTTCTCCAATTGTTACTCCTGCCAATGGAACTACAATCATTTCATATCAATGGAATTTTGGAGACGGTACTTCTTCTAACGAACAATTCCCATTTCACAGGTTTGACAGAGGTAGCAGAGACGAGGTCTGTTTAACTGTTACTGCTTTTGATGGAACAGAGTGTTGTACAATTACCTATTGCGAAAGAATACCTGAACTTGATTGCGAGCCCACAGAATGTAAAGCAGAATATAAAATCTTATACAATCAAGATGATTGCAGTTTCGACTTTTCTGCTTTTTTAATCAGCATAAATAGAGAGTTTTTAGGTGGTTACTGGGATTTTGGAGATGGAAATACCGCAACAGGATTAAATCCAAGTCATAGCTACACCGCTAGCGGGTTATATACAGTGACCTTTACCGCTATTTTAAAAGGTAATGATGGAGAATGTTGTGTTTCAACATTTAGTAGAGAAGTTACATGTGGTCAAGTGAGAAGAGTTAAATCTTCAAGCGAACAAGTAACTAATCAACTAAAAGAAACTTCTTCTATTAAAATTGCACCAAATCCTTCCAAGGGAATGTTTAATATTGATTTTAAAGATGACACCTTTGATCATCTTATTATTAGAAATATTCAAGGAAAGGTGATTAAAAGAATCAACATATCTAATGAAACAAATAAACTAACATTGAATCTATCAAATAAAGACAATGGAATTTACTTTGTTACAATGATTGGAAATTCTAATCAACAAACAGTTAAAATAAGTAAGCAGTAAATTTTACTTAGCTTTAAATGTAACGGTCGCCTTTTTAAGGTGACCGTTATTGTTTAAAAACGACTTTCTCAGTATACAGCCCCTCATTAGTTTTAATGATGATAAACATTACTAGTAGTTCATATTTTTCATTCGATTGAAAAGGATGTTTCCGCTCTGCAACCTTACGATGATGGAATTTTTCTAAAGCACTCCCCCCTGTATCTTTATTAACTGAATGCTTACATGGTTTGCATTTCCAATCAGCACTTCAGAACGCAGTTGACTCATTGGGTTAACTGTCACTTTTATTACATGAATTTCATCATCTTCTCTATTTGCTTCAATATTGTCTGTTGTGATTTGATTTACATCATATATGTAAATTTTCGATCCCGAGATCACTGCTGAGGAATCATTTATCTTGACAAAGCAATTAAAGTATCACCTTTAGAATTTCAGACAATCGATGAATTACTTTTGACTTTTGCGAAAATAATCCACAAGGTCTAATAATTACCTTGATATCCTCTATTTTCTGTTGTATGATTTGAGCTGAATTATCTACTAATTCAATAATTCCAAACAGTATATAATCACTCATATACAAACTCTTAGACAGTTATTTCAGTTGAAAATAATTATAATTTCAATTATTTTGAGCTTATTAATACTCTCAATACTTACAGATACTAAAATCAACTATTTCTTTGGGGCTTTTGGAGCAATGACTGCTGTATTAATCTTGGTGTTTAAATATACAATACTTGAATTCATTGCTAGTATTCAGCTTGCAGCCAATGATTCGAGTTGGAGATTGGGTGAGCATGGAGAAGTTCGGAGCAGACGGAGACGTCATAGAGATTAACTTAACCACTGTTAAAGTAACAAAATCGGATAAAACCATTACTACTGTGTCTACTTACTCTTTGATTTCAGATTCTTTCAAAAATTAGAGAGGAATGCAAGAAATTGGAGCAAGACGAATAGCACGCTCTATTTTTATCAACCAAAACACATTCAAATTTTGTGATGATGAGTTAACTCAACGCTTTAGAAAAATTCATCTATTAGAGGGCTACATAGAACAAGTATTAAACAATATAATACGGAGAACAATATTGATATGGCTCAAGAGTCTAACGGAAGAAGAATCACCAAGCTAGGAACCTTTAGAGCGTATCTTGTTAATTATTTAAGAAAAAATCCAAAAATAAATCAAGACTTAACAGTCTTAGTCCGACAACAGGCTCCAATTACTGAAGGAATTCCGATACAGATTTATGCTTTTAGTAATGATATAGAATGGATTAATTACGAAGATAATCAGTCTGATATATTTGACCTTATTCTAGCTGTCATCAATCAGTTCGACTTGGGAATATTTCAGAACCCAAATGGCAGTAACTTTGTAACAGCCTTAAAGTAGAGCAAATCTTAATAAATTTCACTTTATTAAATTATAAATTTGATTAATAAGCTTCAAGCATAAAAGACTTTATTCCTTGTATATCAGCTCATAAACAATCAGCTATTTTTTCCAAAATATGTTGTATTATTTACAAACTGTTTTATTATCTATATCACAATTAATTTGTAAATTTCTATTACCAATTAATCTCATTTTCTAAAATAAACTTTAATACTTTGATAAGGACACTATTAATACTGTTGCTATGCTTTAGCTATTTCAATTCTTTAGCTAAAGCAAACAATATAATTTTTGATAAACCTTATCAGATTGATGTAACGAAAATAAAAAAAGAAAAAAAAGAAATAAATTATTCTCTCAATGAATTTCTAAATTACGTTGAGAAATCTCTTTCAGAAACTAATACTATTCTTATTCCTGAAAATGCAACTGAGTTTGAAAGCTGCTTATTTACTGCGAGAAGATTACAACACAATGACAGTCACCTAGTATCAATTAGAAATTTAAAGTACCTATTAGAATTTGAATATTATAGAGAACATAATGAAAAGCTTTATTTAAAACTACTAATTGCTACCTCATTAAACTACTTAGGCTCGCCTCATGTAGCCCATGTTTACCTTAAAGGAGTTTTTCCTACCCTAACAAACAACATAAACAACGAAAAAATTATCAGCCATTTAACTAACGAGTATGCAAGTTTCTTATTACGAATAGATAGCGCAAGTACAGCTAATAAAGTATATCTAGCGAATCTAAAACGATACATTAATTCCAATGATTCTTTAGAAATATTTAATACTAGAAACAACCTTGGCTTCTCCTATTACAAGTTAGGAATGTACGATTCTGCGAAAATATACTACCATTTAAACCAAAAGGAATCAACCCGTTTCCTTAACCCTATCCTTTATGCTTTTGCCTTTGGAAATTACGGTGCAGCCTTGTTTCAACTAGGCAAAGAAGATTCAGCTATATACTATTTAAAAAAAGAAATTTCACTTTTAAAGCAACTAAACACAACAGAGGGAATGACAAACGCTCTAACAGTTGTAGGAAAGGCTTATGAGAAAAAAGGGAACTTAGACTCAGCGAGTCATTATTTTCACAAAGCTTTAGTTCTTGGTAAAGAAAAAAACAACTTAGACGTAATTGTTGATAATTATAAAAATCTAATTAGAATTTATTCCATCGATGAGGATGATCCTCTATTGAATTTTATATTAAAAAAATATTTCAATTATAACGATAGTTTACAAAATAAAAAAGAGCTCAGATTAGCCAAAGAAGAAGCTCAAATCCCAAAATACCTAGAAATATTTACTGAAACGGAAGAATCAAAGGAGAGAAATGACAAATTAAAAATAAATAATCGTGAATTGATTTATACCACTATTGCTCTTACTCTAATCATTCTTCTACTAATGCTTCTTGTCTTCTTTTACAAAAAGAATCGAAAAAAGCTAAAAGGCAAAAACATTGAATTGCAGAAGTCCTACAAAACTATTTCTGAATCTAATAATAGAAATGAAGTATTACTAAAAGAGCTACACCATAGGGTAAAAAATAACCTCCAAATAATAAGTAGTCTTTTTAACCTGCAACTAAATATTGACCAACTAGATCCTAAAACAGAAGATGTATTCAGAGATGCAAAAAACAGAATCTATTCCAT
>JAESST010000515.1 GCA_016763995.1 Flavobacteriales bacterium
AAATATTATCTTCTTAATTATAAGTAACTTAAAAAATATTTTCATTCAATACATAAGATTTTTATGCGCCAATTCATTTATACATAAGAATCTTATGTATCTTTGTCTTATGTATTCATCAGAACTAATAAAAGGAACCTTGAAAACCATTATTCTAAACTTACTACGCGAGCAAGGAAGAATGTATGGTTACGAAATCACACAAAAGGTTAAAGATTTAACAGACGGTAAAATTCAAATTACGGAAGGGGCGCTGTATCCCACTTTGCACTCACTAGAAAAAACTGGTGAGCTGGATACAGAAAAGGAGTTTTTGGGAAAGCGAGTGAGGAAGTACTACTCACTTACTGAGCAAGGCCAAGAAACTGCAAGCCAAAAAGTGAACGAATTAACTGAATTCATGAACACCATGAAATTTTTGTTAGATCTGGAACCCAAACTAGGAAATGCATAGCCTGGGTGATAAAGAGGTAGATTTTATACTAGATGACATTCAAACCCGAGGGATTGTCTTGCCTGAATTGCAAGATGACCTTTTGGATCATATTTGCTGTATTATTGAGAATGAGATCACTATTGAAGATAACTTTTATGTCTTCTATGAAACTGTATTGCCTAGATTTTTCAAGGAAAGCCTCGAAGAAATACAGATTGAAACGAACAATTTATTAAAATTTAAAAACTTTTATATCATGAAAAAATTATTGAAATTTTCAGGAATAGCCACAGTTGTGTTCACCCTACTGGGCGCAATTTTTAAGAGCTTTCATTTTACCGGAACAGGAATTCTCATTATGTTAGGAGGCTTTACATTTAGCTTCCTCTTCTTACCCTTATTAATACTTATCAAACTTAAAGACGACGAATCTAAAACTGACAAATTGATTTTTAGTTTTGGCTTACTACTCACTATTTTTATGTGCATTGGACTTGTGTTTAAGCTCATGCACTGGCCTTTTGCGACTGGTTTAATGCTATACTCTACCATGGCTTTCACTTTTCTGTATGTTCCACTCTATTTTATAACCAGAGTAAAACGCCCTGAATTAAAATTTAATACAACGGTGAATTCAGTTTTGATGATTGCTTGCGGAGGTATTTTTTATTCCCTATTTGATTTGAGCTATAGTCATCAATTTTCAACAAATATGGCAGAAAACCATATTGTTATGCATGAGAATTCTGAAATGATTATGATCTCCAATCAACGCTTGTTTTTATCTGAACAGGAAAATACAACAGCTCAGGAATTGCATGCGATTTCTGATAATTTAAATGAACAATTAGAAACTGTTATCAATTGGATTGTAAAAACTGGATCTACTTTAGAATTGGCTGAACAACTCGTACAATTAGACCAACGGCTTGGAAGTTATAACCTGAGAATAGATAAACTTCAAGTAAATAAGTTAAAACCAATACGAGCAGAAATTAATAAACTAAATCAGGTTAACCCTGTATTGGCTATGAATGTATTGGCAAGAATGCAGCAACAATTAGTCGTAAACGAGAATTATTACCTCACTTCTATCTTTAATCAGCATTAGAAAAAGCCTGTCTGAAAGATCAATAAGAGTAAACATTACTGATTCTGAATTTATTCAAGAATGAAACAATCCGTTTAATAAGTTACTTTTTCCTCGTATTGATTCAAAAGCTATTCGGACAGCCCATACAACTTAAACTATACACTACCAAAAGACTAAGTCTCATATGAGATTTAGTCTAGCGTTAGCCTAGCCTAACATAAACAACAATGGAAAAGATAAAACCCATTATCATTGGAATCATCATTCTCATGATAGCAACTTGTACTAAAAAGCCGACACTAGAAGAACTTCATTCATTCTCAGCAACAGAAAATTTTCCTGAATACAGTTATTTAGAAACAGTATCAAGAGCAAAAAATAACTGTTGAACGAATCTACCAATCTGTTTATACGGACCATATGGAAAAACAAATTATTGATACCTGCTTGAAAGCAATGATGGAAAAATGGCCATACTCTCATGCAAGTACAATTGCCAATAAACTATACAATATTGATGGCATGTCCGAAGCAGATGTGCAAATAAACATTACTGAGCATGCTGATACAAAAATTAAGTACATAAGGGCCTACTCGGAAGATGTAAGAAGGAACCTCAGAAAGTTCATTCCTTTATTTTGAAGAGTTTGATGCAAACACCTATTTTTCGATCTTTAATTGGGAGTTTTTAAAATTATTTCTCAGGATAATCGTCTAAGTATAAAATAGAGTAAAGCAACTATTTTAATCTAGCCTCGACGATATGTCGAGGCTTTTTTTCTAGGCTATTAATTTTTTACTTTTTGTCCCCACTCTGTCCAAGAGCCATCGTAAACAGCTATGGAATTCTCAATAATTGAGTCTGCTGCTAAGTATAAAATACAGGCAGTAATTCCTGAACCACAAGAAAAAATTAAAGGCTCATCTCCCTTAACTAGTTCAGCAAAAATCGATTTCAATGCTTCTTCACTTTTGTAGTTTCCTTCTTTTAATAAAGCTGCATAATGTAAATTTTTTGACCCAAGAATATTTCCGCTTCTTTGCCCCTTTCTTGGCTCTGAAACTTCTCCTCGAAAACGGACTCCAGAACGTGCATCTATAACAAGAGCTTCTTGCGATGAAATATTCTCTCGTACTTCTTCTTGCGATACCATAAAATTAATTCCCGGTCTTGCCTTAAAATTACCAAGTATTAATTCTTCTTCTCGCTTCTTAACTGTTTCACAGCCCTGTCGAACCCATTCCTGTAATCCTCCATCCAGCACAAAGACCTCCTCATGTCCCATACTTTTAAACAGAAACCAAACTCTTGGGCTTGAATAAATACCCAAAGAATCATACACCACAATTTTGCTATTAGAATCAATGCCTAAGTTTTTACAAGCATCTTCAAATTGTTCTTCAGGCGGATATGTATTGGGTAAGTCTGAATCTTGCAGCGAAAATACCTTTTGCAAGTCGAAAAAACGAGCTCCTTTGATTTGTTGATTTTTTATTTCAACAGGAATAATTGTTTTCTTAGCAACTAAAGTAGTGTATAATACCACTATTTTTTTGCTCTTCAAATTACATTTAAGCCATTGAACTGAGACGATCGAATTAAGCATAAAGCTACTTGTATAAGTCTATTCTACTATTACTTCTTATTTTACAATTATATTTTTAAACTTCATTTTAAAGATAGTACCAACATTAAGCTCACTTTCTACTTTCAATTCTCCTCCATTTTTTTCAATCAATTTTTTTGTCAAAAACAATCCAATCCCCGTTCCTTCTGCATTCAGATTATTCTCAATTCGAACAAACATTTTAAACAAACGATTCATGTCTTTATTTAAATCGATTCCTATTCCATTATCTTCAATTTGAATTTCACAATCATTCTCTTCTAATTGATTAAATGTTATTTTAATAATTGGAGTTACTTCAGGCTTTGAATATTTAATTGAATTTGAGAGAAAATTTCGTAATATACTCCTTAACTGTTCTTTAACAAAGAAGATTTCTTCTACGTCATTGAGCTTAAGTTCTATTTTAGCATGATTGAATTTCTCTATACTAAGTACTTCTTCTTTTAACTCATCGATAAACAGCTCTAAACCAATATTTGATTTTACTTTCCCTAATTCCTTTTCTGACTTAGCCACTTCAAGAATTCCATTTATTACATTATGTAGCTGTTCTCCGGTTAATTCAATTTTTGAAACAATAAGCCTAACTTTTTCAAGATCACCCTTTTCAAGGTACTTTCCCAACACTTTTACCAAACCCGTTATATTGGCTGAATGGTTTTTTAGATCATGAGAAATACTGTGATTAAAGTCATCTAAAATTTCGTTATTTTCTCTAAGCTTAATATTGCTTTGCTCTAATTCATTAGTACTCAAATCCATTGATTGTTCTAAAATATCTCTATTAATTTCATAATGCCGATATGCGTTGTCAACTGCATCAATAAATGGAATCAAGTCCTCAGGAATTTTTTCCTGAGAAGTAAAATACCTTTTGATTTGCCTTTGCAGTAGCCTTATGTATTGAGGTTCCTCGCTCATAGCTCTTTAAATGTAGTAATGCACATCGTTTCATTTTGCAATTGGCATCTCACACTTTTTTCGTTTGGAGAAAATTCTCCATAAGAATAAAATCCACAATAATATGTGTGTTCTCCAATGCTATTTACTGCTTCTTCAATTTCTTCTTCAGTCATTTGACCTAATATCAATTTCCGCCCAACACAACTGACAAGCAAAGCAAGCTCTGGAGTTTCACCCTTCATTTTTTTAAGAGAAATTTCACCTGCTATAGCTGATGCATTAATTATCTTATTCATGTTCCCTTTCATCAGTCTCACATTATCTCCTTCCGGAACGTTTCCTGCAAACACCAGACTTCTCTCGTCACGATCCACTCCTAAAATCGTCCTAACCAAGTCTTTATCATCACCCTCCCTACCATTTAATAAAAGGGGGAAAAACAATGCTGATTCTGGCAAATTATCGGCATGACTCCCTAAATACTTTATATAAAGATCTAAGGCAGGTTCCCCATCTAATTCGTACAAAACATTATCTTTCGATTTTGTTATTAGGCGTTTAGGCCCAAATGCATCCCATCCTCCTTTTGCTCCGTTTCCAATAAGTATCGAATCTCCGACTAAACCAAATGTTACCAATTTTCCGCTTTCAGGAATTTTATTCAGTCCAACCAACGTGCTTTCAAAGCTCTGTTGATCTCCTGCCATACCTCCTGAAATATGCACATTTTCAGACATTTCCTCATAAATCCCTTCAAGCAAGTAACTTCCGTTTACTAATAAACCATCCGAAATAAGAAATAAACCTTTCAGTTTTGGAAATTGAAAATAATTTCCAACTGCAACACCCATTGCTTTACTATCTTCATAATCTGAAACCGAAAACTCTTTAAAAAATATCTCTGTTTTTTCAAACTCAACTACAGTAGCCGTTATTGAATCCTCGAGCAATTGTCTCCCAATTATTTCACCCGAGGTTGAAGCACTCACAATATTAGCATCTGAAAAAAGCTCTTTCATAGCTTCAAAATAATCTGATTCTAATAACCTGTCTTTTTCACCAAAAATTAAAACAAGTTGAGGAT